>DAOVMN010000030.1 GCA_030630685.1 Thermoplasmata archaeon
AGACCCGTCAGGCCCGTACCATCGATCTCGTAACTCAGAAGGAAAAGGAGACAATGTAACCGATGATGTACAATTTGACCCATGGCTTGAGGTCAAAGGATACCGGCCTCCAATGGCCTTTATAGATTCTGTTTCTCCCAATCCAGCACTTGAAGGAGAAAGCATCCTGCTTACAGGTCACGGAATGGATAACGATGGTTATGTTGTACGCTATGTCTGGCGAACAGAGGAAGAAGAGCTTTACAACGGTACAGAGAGTTCGTTCACGTTGTCCGATCTTTCAATCGGGACACACATAATCTCTTTGAAGGTCATGGATAATGATGGAATATGGAGTGAAAGTGTAGAAGTAAATATGACCGTGCTACTGGACAGGCCCAAATGGCAAACCGGCGACTGCTGGAAATGGAGGTACGTGTCAGGCACAACCGGAGGGAAAGAGGAAGTGATGTTGATCACTGAGGAAGTTATGAATATCAATGCCACGTACAATGCTCAGGACTGCTATGAACTGAAGGTCACATTAGTCACCTCTGGAGAAAAGGAATCCGGAAAAATATGGCTGTCCAAAGATGATTTCTCATTATTAGGACATGATTTCCGTGACCTGGAACCTGCGGGTTCATTCCTCTTTCTTTCACTACTGACCCTCCCCGTGGATGTGAGTGAGGGTAATGATTTATTTTCGTGCTGGTATCAGGGAATCGTTCCCGTGGGTGATAATAATTTCACGTGCTATAATTTCACAGGTAAATATTCCGAGGCCTGGATAATGTATTCCGCTGATGGAAAACACATTGTCAAGCTTGATTTTCCAACGGATGATGGCTATGTCCGAATCGAGATGGAAGCAGCTTTTGACCCTGTGTCCTGCTATGATTATGGTGAACTTGACGAGGACAACGGAGGGGGGGACGGTTTCATCCCCGGGTTCGGGGCGGTAGCCATGATTTGTGCGCTCGGACTTGGTCTGATATTTTTCCATCTGAGGCGTAGGACCCGAGGGATGGGAATATTTATAAACAATCGCAAAGAAGAATGACCTCATGAGAATAAACCTGAGAAAATTCCTGTTCTTTACCCTAACACTCGCCCTTTTCCTCATCGCCATCTCCGCCCTTGATTCGGCACGAGCGGACCCGGAGTACCACCCGTATCACGAGGTTGTGCAAGACATGGAATCCGTTGCAGAGAATCATCCCGACATTGTACGCCTATACAACCTCACCGAGGAGTACGGCGTCCCGCTTACACATCAGAACCGCTCCGTGCTTGCCCTTCGCATAACGGACCCGGACGGCGACTCCAGTGAACCCGAGGTGCTAATCACAGGCTGCCACCATGCCAGGGAATGGATCAGTGTCGAGGTTCCGCTCTATTTCATCCACTACCTTGTGGATAATTACGGCACTGACCCGTATGTCACCTACTTAGTGGATAATCGGGACATCTGGATAATCCCCATGGTTAATCCGGACGGGTATATAAAGTCCTGGGCACAGAACGACAGGGCCAACAATGGCTCTGGCTGGAGAAAGAACTGCCGAGACAACAACGGGGACGGAAAGATAGACGGGAACGATGGAGTGGACCCGAACCGGAACTACGGGTACAAATGGGGTTACGACGATTCCGGTTCCTCTCCAAATCCTACACGCTTGACCTACCGCGGCCCCTCACCTTTCTCCGAACCAGAAACACAGGCGATTCGCGCCCTTTCCCTTGACAAGGACTTCGATGTGGTCATCCACTATCATTCTTACATGAACGCTATCCTCTACCCCTGGGCCTACGCGGATCTGGACACCCCGGACCACGAGACCTTTGTGAGGCTTGCAAAGCAGATGGCTCTGTATAATGGGTATGTCTATGGGAACTCCAAGAGCGGAACGGTCTACAACTGCAACGGCGAGGCGACCGACTGGCATTACGCGAATAGGAGCAGCTTCGCCTTCACCATCGAGCTTGGATCGAACAAAGACAAATTTATCCCCGACGAATCCAGGATCATCCCTATCTGCGAGGAGAACCTCCAGGTGAACCTCTTTGCTTGCCTGGCTGCGGATGACCCGAGGAGTCTGGAGGAGTTTGCTGACCCGGAGGCAAATGCCGATTCCTCCGGGCTGTGGAATCATTCCGGCTTAGGGGATCACTGGATGACGGCATCCGAGGCGGCTGTCGGCGAGCATTCCTGGTATTGCCAGGTTCATACCGAGCCCGAGACCCTGGCCGAATTAAAGCTGAACCTTACCTTGATCCGGGAGGAGCACATGTTCCTGAGCCTCTGGGAAAAATACGACCTTTCCTGGGGCTCGGATACCGGTGTGTTCCTCAAGGACGAAGGCGGGGAATATACACAATTGGAGGAGTATATCCCGGAACAGGGAACTCGAAGCCCTGTCTCGGATTGGAGGCCTGTCTACTACAACCTTACCCCTTACCTCGATTCTTCCCCAAGGACACTGAGCTTTATCCTTGATTCCGACAATGGCGGGGCAGGTGATTACTGGTACATCGACGGCCTCAGGATCGCCTCCGCACCGCCTTTCGAGTTGCGCGGGGATGGGAATGAGGATAACGAGGAATACAACTTCACAATCGACCCTGAGCACTACGAGCTAAAGCTCCTTCCCGGGGAGGGGCACACGATCCCTGTGAACATCACCAATGAGGCGAAGGAGAACAATACCATCGATCTTTCCTCCCGAACGGACCAGAGCGATTGGCTCATCAACCTCACTGTGGGAGGGGAGGAAGTGGATAACGTATCTCTAACACCCGATGAGACCAGGATGGTGAACATTACCCTTACCCTTCCGGAGGGGCTCTTAGCCGGGGAACTGGGAAACTTTACCGTTTCCTTCCAATCCAGGGAGAACACCTCCCAGAATCGCTCCCTCTCGATCAATGCGAGTGTCGGGGTATTCTACAACATCTCCCTACACGATCCCGGGGAGGTGAGCATAAGGCCCAAGGAGGAGAAAGTGATCGAGCTCACAGTCCACAATCACGGCAACTCCAGGGTGAAGATCAGCCCTGACCTCACCGTCCTTTCAGGGAATGATGAGGAATGGAGCTTCTCCTTCCCGGATGACCCAACAGCCGAACCCTATTCTCATGAATATCTCTACCTGAACGTTACCGCACCTGCAAAGATAGACCCGGGCACCAGGCTGAAGCTGGAGATCGGGGTGGAAGTGGAGGGACATCCAGGTGGATCCGGCAGGGATGCCCGGGAGATGGATCTGATCATCGAGGAGTACGTGGAGGCGGGCTTTGTCCTTTTGAGCAGCCCAGAAGCGGTGCCTGGTGAGGAGAGCGAGTTCAGGCTCAAGCTCATGAACCACGGGAATGTGATGAAGACATTCGACCTGGCCATCACCTCGGACTGGGAAGCCTATCTCTCGGAACCATCAAAGCAGCTCGATGCCTATTCCAACGCCATCCTCACCCTGACCCTGATCCCACCCGAGGGCATCTATCCGGATGAGCAGGCAAGTGTAAGGCTGAATATCCGGGTCGAGGGCTCGCTTCTCAATTCCACCGAGCTTACCTTTACCTCCACTGCCTCCTATCGAGTGGAGATAGATGCCGAGGACACGAACCTCACCATACCGGCCGGGCGTTATAAAACGGTATCCCTGACCGTTTATAATCGCGGGAATACCGCCAATAACATAACAATGAGTGTGGGGAATCCCGGGGGATTCGAGTTAGAGTTCTCCAAGGAGGAACTTCTTATTCAGGCATTTGGTTCGAGGACGATCGACCTGAATATCACCACCCCTCCCTCTCTGAATTACGGAGACCTCCTTTGCCTCACTCCCACCGCCGCCTCGGACGATGAACCCGAACAATCCGATTCTGTCTCTCTCGATCTCACCATCGGGAAGAGCTATGGAGTAAAGCTTTCCATCGATTCCGAGGACAGGAAGCAGGAGGCCTCTCCTAAAGAGCAGGCGGAATTCCTCGTTACCCTGGAGAATACCGGTAATGCCAGGACGATCATAAACCTTACACTGAGCGGGGTGCCCGAGGGGTGGACCGCACGGCTGGATGACTACAATATCTCCGTGGACAGCGGGAAGAGCAGAAAGTTCCACCTATATGTCTTGCCTTCATCCGGTGCCAAGAACAAAGATGAGGCCAGGATCACGGTTACCGCACAGTGCGGGGACGATGATTTCGGTTATGAAACGTATGATATTTCCGTCACCACCATCGTAAGGAATGGGAAATCAGAAGACGGCATCTCCGTCCTTCACATTGTGGCCGGGGTCCTTGCGCTTGTGTTTATTGGGATTGTGGGCTTCATCTTTCTCCAACAGAGGAAAGAAGTCCTGCCCTCCTTATTGGCAAGGATAGATAGAATGCTCGGCCAGGGCCCCTCGGCAGTTAGGACTAAAGAGGAGGCCGTGGAGGAGAGGCCGGCACCAGTTATCCAGAATGTCTCCTGTCCGTCTTGCGAAGTCAGGTTCGATGTGGAACTCCCGAAGACCGGGAAGAAGACTTCAAAGACCATCTGCCCGGAATGCGGGACCATCTTCTCATTCGAAAGGGAGGAGCCGAAGGAAGAGGAGACCAGGCCCAAGGAGGGGGCAGGGGTGCTGGCTGCCGGCGTTCAGAATGTGGCCTGCCCCTTCTGCAATGCCAGGTTCGATGTGGAACTCCCGAAGGGCGAAAAGAAGACGGTAAGGACCATGTGCCTAGAATGCGGGGCCATCTTCTCCTTCGAAAGGGGGAAACCCGAGGCGGAAAAGCGAGAGGAAGAGATCGAAGGGGTGCCCGGGGAAAAGGAAGAGGAAAAGCGAGAGGAGGAGATCGAAGGGGTGCCCGGGGGAAAAGAAGAGGAAAAAGAGATGCAGAGGAAAGAAGAGGTGCCCGGGGGAAAGGAAGAGGAAAAAGAGATGGTGAAGGAAGAAGGGGAACCAAAGAGGAAGGAAGAGGAAAAAGAGATGGTGAGGGAAGAAGGGGAGATGCCAGAAGAGACCAAAGGTGAAGAGGCCGAAGAACCATCAAGAACACCGACCTCCGAACCAATAAAGACAAAGGTAAAGGTCGTTACAAAAGAGGCAGCAAAACCTCTGTCTCTCAAGCTCGAACCACCATCATCCGGCATAGTGGTACCCAAGACAATGAGATGTCCGAAATGCGGGCATAAGGTATTCCTCAAGGGAAAGGAGGAGAGAGTCAAATGTATATTCTGCGGTACCGTTATCATTATAGAGAGGGAGAAGAAAGGGGAATAAGTCTTAGTGCCAGCCCGGAATGCAGGGCGGTGTCAACTACCATAGGCTAAAGCCCATAGCGTGCTGCTAAGAAGCTTTAGATTTCAACCAAAGAAATATAAATGGAAAGCAAAATACAAAGATGCTACGAAATCTTAGATCAACGAGCTACTACTAAATTGAAGTGATACCATGTCCGATGTTGAAGAACTATCCGTGATAGAAAAGATTTATGCAGAAATCCTTTCCATGAAAGAAGGACTGGATGAGATCCGATCTGCAATAATCCATGAAGATGAACCGGATGAAGAAGAGATCAAAGCCTACAATGAAGGAATGAAAGATGTTTCATCCGGAAATGCCAGGTCCTGGGATGACGTGAAGCGTGATCTGGGTGTATAATGTTTAAAATCTCTCTTTCATCAAAGGCTGAACGTGAAATCAAGAAGGCCCCAAAAAACATTTTAACTGAAATTGCAAAAGCAATTGACAGCTTAAAGCCGACTCATTATCCAGAGAGATATGATGTCAAAAAATTAAAGGGATTGGATCATGGATACCGCATCAGGATAAGAGATTGGAGAATTTTATATAATGTGAATTTCAAGAAGAAAGAAATATCAATTGTTTCAATAATCCCTAGAAAGAAGGCATACAAAAAGAAATAATGTAAGTTGAGCCAACCCAACCTGCCGCATCACATTGCACACCTCGCTAAACAGGTAAAAACAGATAAATAGGTTAATCCCATGGCCATCCCATCTATCCGAAAAAGAACACACGAGGTTGAACAGGAATGGCACAAACTCAGAAGCTCAGGATGGGGATGGCCCGCTCAAGCTCCAAGACCAAGGAAAAGGAGCTCATCAAGCTTGCCAAACGCCTGGCCAAGAACCCCCTGGTCGTGCTACCGGAATGCACCCCCGATTGCGACAAGGACCCGTTCGCAAGGGTTACAAGATCCCTTGAACGCATAAAAGAAGCGGCAGAGGACGAGGAGCTCCTCAAGAAGCTGTCGAAAAAGGGAGACCCTTTAGCCCGGGCCGTAGCGGGCACCATCCTTTTGAAGCATGCGGGTAAGGTACCCATGCTTGCAGTGTTCAGGACACCCTGGGGTGAAGCGAGCTATGCCATGCGGGGTAAAACGACCAAGGAGAGGCTCGTTGGTGTGCAGAACATGGACCATCCGATCTGGAGGCTCTTCTCGGTCATCGACATCGTGAAGAAGAAGAGAGTCTATGTGTATTCGGGCAAGAAAAAGATGGTGTGCACGGGCAGGGCCCCGCATCCTCCGAAGGATTTCGTGGACTGGGACCTCAGGCATCTTCCCTATCACCTCAACCGCAGCGGCAGGATTCATTCATGCAAGCATCTCAAGGCCGAGGAGGTGGAGAAAGGAGTTGCCGAAGGAAAGGCTTACCTGCATCTACACTGGATATCTGCGGATCGGGTCATCGCATTATGCGAGCAATGTGCGGGAAAGGAGAATACCCCTGCCCTGTTATCAAGGTACATGGCCGGGCCCAGGGTCATCGAGGACTTTGAGATAGATGTCCGATACCGGCCTGTCTGCGGGATAGAGGATTGTTCCCAGTGCCAGGGGGAGTGGGGTCTTGAAAGACAGGATCTAAAGGAATACAGAAAAGCCAGACTCACGGACCTGGAGCTCATACAGAGAGGAAAAAAGGCCTTCGAGAACAGCATAACAGGAGGAGGAACCACCGTCTACATGGCAGGCGGCATCTGCTATGGCAAAGACAGGGATGCCTTCATAGATTCCCTGAGGCCGGATGAGATAGAAAGGGCGGCACTCGAGGCCGCTCTCGAGGCACACGATGGCTCACTGATAACGGACGGGGTAACCCCCGGTAAGATCCTCTCGATATTATGGGAGGAACACGGTAAGAGGGCACTGAATGCCGTGACCGGTGATCCAGAACTCTCCGAAGAGTTAATCCGCGGTTATGACCCCTCTAAGACCTCGGTCTCTTCCATACTCCATGAGGGGGCCAAGCTCATCAAGATCCATGCCGTTCTTTCCACGCTGCCCGAGTATTCCTCGCTCCCCAAGGACTGGGAATTCGCCGACGGTGTTGCCAGGAGCTACAGGACCGGAGGGAAGGAAGAGGCTCTCAAGGTGGCGGATAAACACAAAAATGTCTCAAAGGCATTGGCCTGGGCGTTCCTCAGGGCTATAGACGCCTCAGCAGGCAAGGAATGGATGTTCAATGAGATCGAGAGGGAGCTTGGGAATGCTGTAAAGGAACAGGCAAGGGGACTTCTCCAGGCGGAAAGTACGGATTATCACAAAGCCCTGTCGGAGCTCATGAGGGCTGTGGGTTCCTCATCGACCGAGGTGGAACCTTCAGGGAAGAACAGGTGAAGGATTAAGGCAATAAAAAATCAGACTGGAGAAATATGAATGTGCCTGTTATTCCTGCAGCCAAATCCTGTGTTCACTCATGACATTATGATTTACTCCCCCTTAGCCTTATCCGTCACTTTCCTCCTATTCTCTTCACGATCTCCTGAACCTGGTCAACCCCGCCAGAAATGGTTCCCGTTATGGAAGAGAACAAGGAATCGAACGTAGAGGATATGAAAGCAGGCATCACTTTTCCCATCTCGCCTCCCATTTTTGTCATGGTCCTGGGTTTGAACATGGTCTGTACGAAGCTCATCGTCAAGCTGTTTAACATTCCCTGGAAACGGGGATTGCCTACAACTCCGAGAAACCTATCCATCATGTCCCCGCCGAAGGAGACTACGACCCTTTCCAGATCATCAATGAGTTTTTTGTAATGTATCATCGTACTGTATCCTTTCAGCAAGTTCAGGAGATCTCCCGAAGTAGCATATTCGGATATTTTCTTCCAGTACTCTATATCGAGAGAAGAGAGAACTGCCATAGCCTTGTGCGATGTCAAGTTCATGAACATGGCCCCTGTGACATCCACTGATGAATTACCCATGAAATCCGCTATCATCCCGGGTGACATCCCCCTGACAATGACCGCCATGTTCTCCGGAGAAAGGGACCGGACTATCGTTCCCATCTTCCCGGCAGTGAGTGCCTTCGTAATAGCAGCAACTTTCTCCCTTGTCAGCCCTCTTATCATTGCTCCGGTCTTTTCACCATCCAGGGTTGAGACGAACGCACTTATGGAATCTGAAGGCATGTTGCTTATTGCCGTGCCTATCTGAATTTCTCCCATACCCGACATTATGGAAAAGAGCTGTTCACCGGTCATGTTCGCTACCATTGCAACTATCTGTTTACCGTTCAACGTGGAGACGATTATCCTGGTCTTGCCATTGTCCATAAGCCTGGTCATCTCCTCAAGTCTTTCCGGAGGGAATCGTTTGATGAATGTACCTATTGCAGATGGAATCATTATCTTAATAGTGAATCTGTTCATCATTTTCAGAAGCATGTTCTCGAGCATATTCGTTTCATTGTAACCAATGCCTATAATCTTTTCCTTCGATAGGGCTTTGCCCCTAAAGTGGGACAATGTTGTAACGTGGCGAATAGGAACGCGGATGACACGGATTTGGCGGATTTTCGCGGATTTGTCTTTTATCCGTGTTTATCCGTGTGATCCGCGTCATCCGCGTTCTACAATCCAGACCGTCCAAAGCAGTTAGAATTCCATTCTCATCACAAAGTCCCGGTTGTTAATGAGATTCTCAATTACCCCTAAAATGGGAATGCACCCGATGAACACCAAGAACGTGGTGGAGCGGGGAAAAAGCTCATGGCCGGACTAAAAAACTAAAGGGAAACCCTTTGTTCACTGCCGCCACAAAGATGTAAATAATTCCTACAAATCCAAGGAGATAATGCCGAAAAACACAAAAACATATCTTTTCGTATTCCTTGCTCTTTTGATGTGGGCTCTATTCTTTCCGTCAAACAAAATTGTTCTAAAGGAGGTTGGACCATGGACCCTGGCCGGCATCAGGTTTCTTATTCCCATGCCCTTAATTCTCTTGTTCTATTCGATGGAGAAAAAAGAGAGACCAGAGAAGAACGGTAAGGAGAAAAGTATCAGGTATCTCGTTCTCCCTGAGGTCCTTATGCTCATGGGTTTCGCTTTCTTTGTTGTTATCCTCCCTACGATCAGCTTGAATTATGGAATGCAGACCACACCCTCCGGGCTCTCGAGCATCATCCAGGGGTCCGGCCCGATATTCGGCATCATTTTTGCCTCGTTCTTTCTCAAGGAAAGGCTGACAGGTTACCAGATTTCCGGGGTTGTGGTTGCGTTCATTGGCTCGACCTTCCTGATCACAGAGGGAAACCTGGGCTTTGGCGGCTCCACTGCGGGAAAGCTGCTCGTTCTCCTTTCTGCAGTTTCTTATGCGGCATCCGGGATTTTCGGGAAGAAGTTGCTCATGAAATTCCATCCCATTGAAATCACGTTTATCGCTTTCCTTATTGGCGGGCCAATCCTGGTCATCATTGCGTTCCTGCTCGAGGACCCCTTTCAATTGATAGGGTTGGAGATGAAATACTGGGGGCACATACTCTTCATATCCATTTTCCCTACTTGCTTGGCCTTTATCTGCTGGTACAAGGCAATGAAGGCTCTCCCGTTGTCCAAGCTGGTCATCCCTGTGTTCCTTGTCCCGGTGATGGCCGTGATGTTTTCGTTCGTCTTCCTTGGGGAGGTGATAGGCCTGTTTTCACTCCTGACGGGTGGGATGGTCATTGCCGGGGTGGTTGTCTCACAGATTGGAGGGTTGAAGGGTGAAAAAGGGTTGGGAAAGTAGGGATTGCTTTAATCACCCCGTCCTCTTGAACCCACACTCGGTACAGAATATGAACCTCTGCTCAACCCTGTTACCGCATTGCGGACAAAGCCATGTAGCCTGACCCGGAGCGCCCGGGGAAGGGACTACAGGTTGGGTGGGCTGTTGCTGTGGAAATTGCTGCCAAGGGGGCTGTGGCGGCTGCTGCGGAAACTGTTGGGATTGTTCTGTTTTCTGTGCCTTGCCGCCTGATTTGCCGCCTTTCATTTTCAGGGCGCCCGCACCTGCTGCAAGCCCGATTATTACGAAAACAATGAGGGCGTAGAGAGGAAGCGGCCCGATTTTTTGGGAAAGGAATGATTCGTTCCCGTTACTCTCTTCTTCCCATTTTGTCGGGTCCTTCGGGAAGGCGTCTAATTTCAATCCTATGGTAGAATCTGCTTCCGATTTTCCCGTGTTCCACTCGTCCGGATAACCGTCCCCGTCCGTGTCCTTCGAAGCTGCCGGGTCATTCGGGAAGGTGTCTAATCTCAAGCCTGTTGTAGAATCTGCTTCCGATTTTCCAGTGTTCCACTCGTCCGGGTAACCGTCATTGTCTGTGTCCACGGAGGCAGCCGGGTCATTCGGGAAGGCGTCTGAGGTGTTTGGAACACCGTCTCCATCCATGTCAGTGTCCTCCGGGTCAGGGATGCCGTCGCCGTCGAGGTCTGGCAGAATCGTGATCGTCAGATTGACACTGTCTGTTCCACCTTTACCGTCAGAGACAGAGATATTAACCCAGAAAGTGCCAGCGCCGGATGGGGTGCCCTGTAATGTGCCTGTGCTTGGGTTTAGCGTGAGCCAACTGGCATTGGTTTCCATTGACCAAACCAGGGTATCGTCGTCCACATCAATGGCTGTAAGGTTATAACCGTACGCCTGCCCCGCAGTACCATTCGGCAGTGCTGTGGTTTGAATCTCCGGCGGGTCGTTGGTGTTCACCACAGTAAGTGTGAAGTTTCTGTAATCAAAACCGCCTTTACCGTCCGAGACAGAGACATTCACCCAGTAACTGCCTACATCGTCGTTGGTAGGGGTGCCGGTTAAAACCCCGTCGGTGCTCATGGAAAGCCAGCCAGCGTTTGTTTCAAGGTGCCACAGGAGTTGTGGATGCCCGCACCCGGGAAGGGGGAATACTACCGCATGGTATTGTACGGTGTAACCGTGGTCTTCCAACGCCTCCGTAACATCCTCGGTCGTAATTATGGGAGAATATGTAAATGCCCGTAGATAAGGATAGGTTTTTCCTTCGATAATGTTCCAGATGTCCTCAAAGTCCCAGCCAGCATCCGTGAAGGTGCTCTTTTTCATCATGTCGGTGGTGTTCTTTCCGGTCCCCCCGTCGCTTGTGCTCGTACCAGAGGTTTCGATATCCCAGAAACAGTTCTTCACCCAGCCGCCGCTGTTGTATCCCACGAGCCCGCCAACAAAATTATTACCGCTGACATTGCCGATGGCCGAGCAGTTCGACATCGTGCCGTGGTTGCGTCCCACGAGCCCGCCAACATAATAATTATCTCCGCTGACATTGCCGGTGGCATAGCAGTTCTTCACCGTACCCCAGTTGCGTCCCACGAGCCCGCCAACATTATTATTACTGCCAACCTTGCCGGTGGCTGATCAGTTCTCAACCGTGCCGCCGTTGTTGCCTCCCACGAGCCCGCCAACATAATTATTACCGCTGACATTGCCGGTGGCTGAGCTGTTCTCCACCGTGCC
>DAOVMN010000108.1 GCA_030630685.1 Thermoplasmata archaeon
CGAAAATATTAGCGTTTGGTGTTTGCATGGGGCGATTATGTTTGGTGATAGGTCAAATATGTTTTATTTCTTAATCACAGACTTACGACATACTCCCCCCAACGTGCCTTTGATTTTCACTGTGCCCTCAACCGTTAAGCCGTTCTCTGGACCGGTGATTTTTGGCGTAGGGGGTTGGCTCACTGCCTTTATGATCTCCAGTTGGTAGGTTCTCGCATTGTTGAGTTCATTGCTCTCTTTCACGTATCCTTCTGGATCCACCACAGCCTTGATGGTATAGACCCTGGTCATTCTGGAGGTAGCCACATTCTTTGCCTCCCAGTGGAGGTATGCCTGTTTGTCGCCCTTTATCAGGAGTGGGTCATCCGGGTAGAGGTCCACATCGGGTTTGATGGTGCCATAGTCGAGCACTCCGATGTACTCCTCGTTGCCGTCCTCGTCGATGGCATAGAGTATGACCCGGACATTCTCGGCATCCTTCGGGAAGTCGCCGCCATTGTGCACTGTGACGGTTATGGTCAGGTTCTGCCCGGGTAGTGCAGGGTTGGCACCAAGGATGATGTCCTTCACCGTGAGATCGGGCTGGGCAAGGATAACCGCAAAATCGGAGAACCTGTTCACCCTAACAGTGGCTCTCCAGATGTTGTTCGCCGGATCAATGATCTGCGGCTTGTCACCAACAAGCTCGAGTACCTCCCAGGTGCCCTCTCCTAAGTGTTTGGCTACCAGTCTAATATCATTTAGGATCGCATCAACGGACGGCCCGAGCCGGCTCTCTTTTGCGAGGTGGAACTCGATGGTCACCTGTGCCTCGAAGTTGGTCATCTCGGGCGGTACCTCGACGGTGTAGTAGCCGTACAGGAACTTGATTCCCTCGGGCAGACCGATGTTGGCCGCATCTGTTGAGTTCCTCAGATTACCTGGGCGGATGATGAACTGAAAGTTCCTGTAGTCCTGCTCTGTGTTCAGGAAGATCACGGTGATACAACGAATTTCATCCCGTAAGTCATCCGGGTTCTCCATGCATTCCTTCATCGGGATGTCCCTGATGGTCACAGGAGAGATGATCCTCATGGCATCCGGAAGGCCAGTATTTGTCCAGACAGCAGGACCGGAAATCTCACCAGGATTCCCCACATTGTCGAAGCCCTGGGCGGTGATGATGTAGGATAGGTCACCGGTTTTCCCACTGATGGCATTTAGGGGTATATCGTAGTTAAACTGTAGGTCTATCACCGGCACATGCACCACTTCACCGCTATCTGTGACAGGCTCGCCGTTCACATAGAGCACCACATAGTCCACTCCAGAGAACTGGCCTTCCACGATCCTGTCATAGACATAGCCGCTTACCTCGGCCTTGGGTGCGTGCTCGAGGTTCAGGGTTGCCTTCAGGGATGTTGGTTGCTCGGGCCCCCACCCATCCACACGGAAGTCTGTGAACTGCTCGGAAGCGGCGTAGTTGTCCACATAATCGTAGGCAACGGCTCGAAGGTAGAAGTGTGCGGTGTCGGGTGTCCAGAGCACGGAGTAGGTGTTGTCCATACAATTGCTGTCGTTCCCGATGTCCTCCCAGGTGGCTCCCTCGTAACCGGCAACAGCCTGCTGGAACACCACCCTGCTCATGCTGGCATCATCCAGTGATGAGGGTGCGGTCACGGAGAGGGTGTAGGTCTCGCCTGCCTTGAGGTAGAGGTCTCCCAATACCGGATCACGATAGGTCTCTGGAGTGATCGTGATATCCGTTGGGATCTCGGGTGCTGTCAGGTCTATCGCGAAGAAGAAGTCCATGTAGCTGCCCCATCTCACCTCGTCCCCTGCTATGAACCAGAAGTGGTACTGACCATCGGGCATCGGGCCGTCGGGTATCATGTAGATGGTGGCATTCTTCTGACCTGTAAGTGTTTCAATGTTGCCATTCGTTCCATTTCTGTCCACAAAAAGGTAGAATACGGGAAGGTCGTCCTCGTACTGGCCGGCATAGTAGTACAATACCTTGAAGGAGAATACCGTGCTTGGCAGGTTGTATTCGTCAATGAAGAGACGTTTGCCTGTGTTGTAATTGTTGCTGAATTTCAGCCCAAAATTATCGCTCAAATGTATCTCAAAGGCATCGGGTACTCCTATCTTCTGTCCCTTGCTGTTCTTGTGGCCCGGTCCGAACACTACGACGTCGCCGATCGGCAGCGGATCATCCCGCAAATCCCCTTTCAAGGGGATAACGTCGCCCATACTCGGGACCTCATCGTCGAAGATGAACGCACCGCCCGATACATAGGTGGTATTCTCGTACTTGTCCTCTGCGAAGATGCCCCAGTAGTATATCGCAGCACTGGGTGCGTCGAGCACATCCACAGGCGTGCTCTTGTCCGGCTCCTGAACGAATACCGCTGACCTAACCTCCTGGCTCATGTTCTCGAGTTTTGATTGATTTGTGCCAATATAAAGGGTGTACTTCATCGCTCCAGCGATCTGGTCCCACTTATCGGGGTCCTTGTTCTGCCAGATCAGTGTCGGTCGTGTCTTGTAGAGCGGAAGCTCGCCGAGTTCGTTGGCCTTGGGCTCGATAAGTTCAATTATGGGCGCATGATTGTCTGTATCCACAGGATCATTCTCCCAGGTGTAACAATCCACATGGTCGGTGATATTATCCCCCTTTCCTTCTGAATTGTTTTCCGGATGATAGGGACCCGAGGAATCCCCATACCAGTTGGTGCTGGCAGAGATTGTGTGACCAGAATTATCGTGGGCATCGATCCCGTAGTCCCTGTTATCGCAGATGTTGTTCCAGAGAATATCGTGCGTTCCGTAGGCCCGGATTCCCACATTGTTCTCAAAGATGCAGTTCCTTTCAATGCTGATGTTTTCTGCGGTGGAACCGATGAAGATGCCGTAGTTGTTCCCTGTGATTCTTGTATCATAGATGTTGGTGTCATTGCTCATCAACCGGATGCCGGAATGGCTTGCTCCGCTGTTCAGCACCTTCAGGCAGGAGATGTTGACATGGGGAGCGGTTACCCTAACGACATCCCCGATCTTGTCCCCGTCCAGGACCGTACTCTCGTTGTCCTCTCCCATCAGGATGACAGATTTGTTCACCACGATGTTCTCCCTGTAGTTCCCTTCAAGGATGAAGATGATATCTCCTGCATCTGCACTGTCGATCGCATCCTGTACTGTTGTATAATTACCCCCTCCCTCATCGTCCACAACTATTGTTTTTGCTTCCCCGGGAGGTGTGTTCAGAAGAAGGAGGATAAGGATACCCAATGGGGCAAGGATGGCAATATTCAATCTATTGTAGGACATGGTATTCACCTATGATTAATTCAGAGGCGAAAGTGCTATTTAAGGTTTTTCAGCGGCTGAGGTTGATGTTCCTCTTCATTTTCCTCTGCTTTTTTACAACCCCCACAAACACAGCCACTCCTATGGCCAGCAGATAGAAGGATGCGGTGAACCCAGGGATGAATTCTCCACCGCCCCCATCTTCTTCCTTGTTCTCCACCTTTCCTTCCCGGATAACTTCTTCCGAGCAGGCATCACCATCAACGGCCCTCACCCTGATCGTGTATTCGCCATTTTTCAGCTTTGTTGTATCCCAGTCATAAGTCCAGTTGTCTGTGCCTTTTGCAGGAATCCACGCTCCGCCGTTGATAGATATCTCGACTTGGGCAACTATGCTATATTTCAGAAGGAGAGAATATCCCTCCTGAGCCGGTCCTCCATCCGCCACATCCTTGATAAGGATCATGTCACCTGGGGTGATCTTTCCGTCTCTGTCGTTGTCCTGAAATGACAGATTGGTGTATTTGTCATCGATGTTGAGACCATAGATGTCTTTCACACTTCCCTGTGCTCCAGGGACTGCGTTTCCCTCATAATCCAAAAGGACGTAGTCCACAGAGCAAACAGAGAATACATCGGGACCAATGTTTCCGATGCGCACCATAAAGTTATTACCGAACTGCCTATAATATAAAATGCTTCGAGTGATGTTGCCGCCCAGCGTACCTTTGATTTTCACTGTGCCCTCGACCGTTAAGCCGTTCTCTGGGCCGGTGATCGTGGGGGTAGGGGGTTGGCTCACTGCCCTCATAACCTCTATATCGTTGGAGACAACATTGTTATCCTCGTCGGACTCGATGATCTCACTCTCTGCATCTATTTCTATATTGATTAACAGGGTAGTGAGAGTCTCCTTTATTCTTTTACTCAGTTCGGGCGTGAAGGTCACTGTTGCAAAACCTGCCTCATAGCTCATGATGGCCTCCACCCTGATGGATCCTATGATATTATAGGCCCCTGGTTTTTCCGTATCCTCGATCCAGAAGTTGACTGCAAAGTCGTCTTTCAGTGCGCCACCCTTGTTATGGATGGTAATGTTTATGGCCATCTCCTGGCCATCAATGACCGGGAATCTGGAGAACACTATGTCATCCAGGTTTGCATAGAGGTCTGGTATGGGTATCACTGCTAAGATGGTTACAGTATCCTCACTATTGCTGCTCTGAGAAGCTGCTGTGATGGCGATGCGATAATCTCCATAGATGGCGTTGGAGGGGGAGGTGACGTTCACGTAGATGAAAGTATAATCCATGCTTTCCAGGTCCTGGATATAGGCACTCGGAGAGAATATGACCTTCCAGGTAGCCGTGGCCCTTGACTCCCCTCGGATCGGGCTGCTCACATTATACGAAAGTCTGTAGGAGTCCGTTTTCAGACCATAGTTCCTCACTTTGATCTTGTAGGTGGTAGGTGACAAAGGATTGACTTCTTGTTTTTGCTCACTACCCCGGGCAATTTCCACCCTGGGCTCGTAGTTTTGGCCTACCGTTGTATTCAGCATCAAGTAAGTACCGTATTCGCCGTTCTGCCTGCACCGTGTTGTATTTTGTGGATATGTACCCTGATACCCATCCTTACCCGAAACCCTTATGTTAGCGGTTTCATGAAGGACTACAGAAATCGGGGCATACACCTCCACGTCCACGGTCTCCGTCTTATCCTGATCCACCTCGATGCTGGTTATGTGGCTTCCACCGTACTTGAACTTGACGCTCCAGTTGGAGGCATTGCCGGGTGGGGAGACTTCATAAATCTCGGCACTGAGGTTGACCACAACGGTTCTGGCACCTAAATCATTCGTAACAGTGATGTTATGGAACACAGTGTTCCCTTTCTCTATAAGCTTTTCCTCGTTGAGAGTGTCAACAGAAAGTAGGGCCCTACTTTCCCCCTGCGCTGTGGTGAGGAATAATGAAAGAACAACAAGTATCAGAAATGATGCCTCTATAAGAAGAACTGCATTTCTTTTTGAAATTCTCATCCTGTCTTCACCTCCATTTTTTACAATACTTCCATTTCAATCGCTTTGGGAAACACCTCTTTCACTTTCTCTTCCTCAGGAAGAGCAATCCACCCAAGGCCCCGAGGAGCACCACTGCACCAACCGTTCCAGCCACGGCCACAGGGAAGTCATCATCATCGTCCTCATCCGGCTGAATCTTCTCTGCGGGATATTCATAGACATACCGCATCATGGTCACCATGCCGCCCGAGTAATCCGGGGTGGGAGTACCGAACTCCAGTGTTGCAACAAAGGACCGGGCCATTTGGAAATCCACGGTGACGGATTCGTTGGATAGCTCCAGTATCTCTCTCATGGAGACCGTGAAAGCGGCAATAGGCTCGAAGAACTCGTCGTTCACCTTGATCCCGATTCCGGTACCTTCGGTCCTGAAGGCCCAGAGCTTCCCTGTATCCGATTCAGAGAAATCGCTTCCCTTCCTCAGGACGTAGTGCTTTACACCCTCGTTCACGGATTCTGGTGTTAAGGGGTCGAAATCGTTCCCTCCATCGAGGGAGAGGGCGAGATAAAGATCAACCCACTGCATCCTCTCGGTCTCGTATTCTGCATAGGAAAGGGTGAGCTCGATCTCCTTGGTCTCCTCTGGAACGTAGACGAACCTGGTGTTGTTTGTCGAGTAGGTGCCGACACTTGGGTCAAGGGCCTGCGCCTCGAAGTGTGCCCAATCCCCGGTCCAGTCCGTTTTAAGGACATTGGTTGGGGCACTCACGTACTTCTCGAGCATCGTCTTTCTATAGATGCCACAGGCATCGAAAACAGAGGCATTGGGGTTGTCGGGTAATCCGTCATCATCAAGATCCCGGGTCCTCAAGGCCTCGAGGGTAAGGGCAAGGCCCACCGCGGCCCTCATGTCTATGTAGCCATAGCCCTGGGCAAAATCATGGGGATGGCCCCCCACACCTGTAGCGTTCTCAGCGGGTACTCCGGTTACACCCCTCATGTATCTCGCTGTGAGCTTGAAGATCAATTCGATGTCCGAGACCAGGGTCCTGGGGTTTGAATCCCATTCTTCTGCGTTATCCCCGGAATAATCCTCGTGAATCTCGCTGGTGCCCATGTGCGGGGCGGCCTGCCAGAGAAGTGCCGCTGCTCCGGCCACATGCGGGGTCGCCATGCTTGTGCCTGATATCTCCATGTAGTAGAGTTCGTGGTCGGAGGGACGCTGAGCAATATCTATAACCGTTTCCCTGGGAGCGCAGGACCAGATAATGTGTCCCGGTGCGCCTATATCCGGCCAGGAATGCTTTTTCTCCCTGTTCCCCCTGGACGAGAAGTCGGCCAATCCATCCCCTCTTCTTTCAAAGGCAGCCACGCTGATAACAGACGGGGTATTGGAATAGGGATTGGTGCGTACGCTGCTTCCATCCCCCCCTGAATTCCCGGCGGCAAAGATGACTGACACATGGTTCTCGTAGGTGAGCCTGTCCGAGATGATGGATATGCTGGATTGGGGATCATAAACGCCCTCGTTCCCACCGGTACCCCAGGAGTTGCTCACAACGCGGATGTTGTGCGGGTTGTTGTCCGGGCGGGAGTTCTCATACACCCATTCCAATCCTTCTATGGCATAGATAATGGAGAGTCCCTCGCCCGTACCGAGACCGATGAGATTGGCTTTGGGTGCCACACCGCTTCTGGCCATGGAAGAGGCATCCCCATTACCCGCTGCTGTCCCGGCGCAGTGGGTCCCGTGACCAGAGGAGGTGTCGGTGTTTTCCTGCTCGGTCCAGCCTGCCTCGGTTCTCTTCAGGTTCTTGATCACCTTGGTTCCGTAGTCGAAATCAGGGTGCCCTGCGTCGATACCCGTGTCAAGAATGACCACAGTCACACCTGTGCCGTCTATATACCTGTTGGAACCTGGCTGGCTCTGGATGATCTCGCCGTACTGATCCTC
>DAOVMN010000080.1 GCA_030630685.1 Thermoplasmata archaeon
GCTTTTGAACATACGCTCGATCCTGTCCCTCATTTCGATGATCGCATTCAGGTACACTTCTTTCTCCCATTTCACAGGATACCATTCAATCAGTTGGGCTATGTTCTTGCAATAATCACCGATCCTCTCATAATCTATGGCGACATTGGAGAGAATGAGGCAGGCACTGATATTCGGCGCAGCGGATACCGAAAGATACTCGAACAGCTCCTTTCTGATTTTGATGAACTTCCTGTTGACGATCCTGTCGGTCTTCACAACCTCTGCCATAAGTTCCTCATCATGTTCGATGAGTGTTTTGATAGCTTGCGTGAACATCCTGTTGGTCTCATCATGTATCTCTTCACTCAGTTCAAAGGCGTCTTCAAGAAGGGAGCCCTTGGTCAGGAAATTGTAGATGTTTTTGAAGCCCATGTATTCACCTGCCTGGCGACGTCGATTAATCATGAGTTATTATAATTTTCTCTACTTTCATAGTAATCTCGGTACAAAGACGAAAATTGCGGGAATTATGTAAAAAGCCACGATTATATAAATGAGAGCAAAATCCCGGTGTTTTATCACCAGAGATCCCATCTTCTTCGCCAAGCCGATGGGAACTCTCTTAAATGGATAGATCGTCAATATTCCTAAGAGATTGAACATGAGATGAGCAAAGGCAACGGTTAATGCACCCTCGTTATCTGCTGCTAAGGCGGCCAATATTGCGGTGATCGTGGTGCCTACATTGGCCCCGACAGTGTAAGGAAATATCTGCTCGATGTTCAGTATACCACCACCCACAAGAGGCACCATAAGTGAGGTTGTGACCGAACTTGACTGAATGATCGCAGTAAGAATCATACCAAACACAAAGCTTGTCGCCGCTGTTTTGAAGAGATATTTATCGAGGATCTTTTGTATCTTTGCATCCATGAGGAAATGCATGGAGTCGCATATTATCTTGAGAGACAAAAATAGGAGTGCAAGGGAGATAATGATAGCAATCCATGCGGGCATGAGATTCATGATGATTTCCTCAGGAGGTTTTAGGATGAAGTCCAATGGTTTGGCGAGAGAAGCACCGGCTGCACCATAGAAGCGACTGGAAAGGCCAGAGGCAAGGTATTGAATTAAACCTATACCAAAAAACCTTCTGGTAATGAGTTCAAAAGGGAAGAGAATTGAGGCGGCCATCATGTTGAAGATATCATGCACCACTGCTGCTGATAAAGCCCTTTCAAACTCTGCCGATCGTCTTATATGACCCAGGGAGACAATGAGATTCGTCACTGTTGTACCGATATTTGCTCCAATAACGATCGGGATGGCATTCTCGATGGGGATGGTCCCGCTGCCTACCAGGGCAACGGTTATGGAGGTTGTGGATGAAGAGGATTGAACAATGGATGTGGCAAGGATGCCCACGAACAGTCCGGAAAGTGGATTGTCCACAGTCTCAAGCAGCCCTTCAGAGAAGCCCTCGCCCATCCCCTCAAAGCCAGCTCCCATGACCTTTATGCTCAGGAGGAAGGTATAGATTGAAAGGATGAAGAGGATGATCCGGAAATGCTTGTTGAACCAGATTGGAGCGATGGATCTTTTTATCCTCATAACCGCACTATGATTCATCAGGAGTTCCTTTGCTCCGCCAAGAACCATGAGCACACGACATTTAATATCACATATATAGTATCCCTATATACCCTATATATGGCTCTATAGCATATATATTTCCCCGGAGAATCAATTGCCAGCAACAAGGTCCTACTCGAACTCGTGATTCAACAACAGTAGATATCAGAGGCCATCTCCTTGTACAGATGCACAAGGGCCCGATGGGTACGATGAGGGATAGGTTGCCATAGGTTCTCCACAATTTTTGTTTATTGTCAATTCGGTTGACGATATATACCTATGGGTCCCTATATATTGGCACATAGGGAGATATATAGTATGGAGATAAGATATATATCTCTAAACTAATACTCCAGGCTCCATGAAACCTATAGAGAATTTCAAATGGATTGTACCGGTGTTTTTCGCCATAATTCTGGCGGCATCGGTATTCGCAGGGTGTACAGACGACGACGATGAAGAGACCATAGATATCAAAGGATCCACCACGGTCCTTCCGATCGCAGATTTAGCCGCAGAAAAGTACATGGATGAGCATGATGATGTTGCCATAACAGTGAGCGGCGGAGGATCCAGTGTTGGCGTTACGGCAGTAGCGGATGGCACGGCTGATATCGGTATGGCCTCAAGGGGGCTGAAGGATTCGGAGAAGGAGAAATATCCCGATCTGAAGGAGATAGTCATTGCCAGGGACGGTATTGCCCTTATCATCCACAAAAGCAATAACATCACCGCCCTCTCCCAGGAGGAGATACGGGGTATCTACAACGGCACCTATACCAACTGGAAAGAACTCGGCGGGCCCGATAAGGACATCGTGGTCGTTGGCAGGGATAGTGCGTCGGGAACCAGAGAGTTCTTCTGGAAACATGTCATGAAGAAAGAAGAGTTCGTTGAGGGCATGTTAGAGAAAAATTCCAACGGTGCGGTGCACGAGACAGTAAAAGGGACTGAGGGTGCCATCGGTTACGTTGGACTCGGTTATGTTGATGACCAGGTCAAAGCGGTGAAGATCAAAAACGAGGGTGAAGAGGTCGAACCGACAGTGCAGAACGTCAAGGATGGCAAATACCCGATTTCCAGGAACCTTCACTTCGTGACAAACGGGGATGCTACGGGACTGGCGAAGAAGTTCATAGACTTCGTGCTGAGCCCCGAAGGACAGAAGATCGTGGAAGACGAAGGATTCGTGCCCCTATGAAGGATTCGTCACGATGAGATGAACTAAGGAGAATATACGCCCCTCAAACCCAAAACGAGAGCCCATTCCCTCAAGGCAGTGAGAGTAAATGTCCTTCTTAGCCCCCTCCAAATTAAGCCGGAAAAAACGAGGGGAGGGGACTCTCACAGAATGGGTGATAGAGAAATTGCTCTTCATCAGTGCAATCTTTTCCGTTCTTGTTGTTTTTTTCATCCTCGTTTTCCTCTTTGGAAAAGGGTATCAGATTTTTGAAGAGGTAACTCTCTGGGAATTCCTGACAGGCGATAAATGGGATCCGGTGGGACAGAACATCGAAGAAAAGCCGTACTATGGGGCGCACCCACTTATTATGGGTACGTTACTCGTCACCCTTGGTGCCATGGCCTTTGCTATTCCATTAGGGATAGGCAGTGCGATCTTCATCTCCGAGATTGCACCACCTCGGATCAGAGATTTCCTGAAAACAGGGACGGAGCTCCTGGCCGGGATCCCATCGGTGGTCTACGGCCTTTTCGGTCTAATAATCCTCACGCGATGGTTACAAATAAATTTCGATAAGCCGACCGGCGAAACCTGGCTTGCAGGATCCATACTCCTTGGGATCATGGCACTGCCCACCATTATTAGCGTCGCAGAAGATGCGATCAGCTCGGTTGGAAAGGAACTCAAAGAGGGCTCATTAGCCCTGGGAGCAACGAAATGGCAGACCATAACCAAAGTGATCATACCATCATCCATCTCCGGCATCACAGCGGCTGTCATCCTCGGCATGGGCAGGGCTGTCGGAGAGACCATGGCGGTCATGATGGTTACAGGGAACACGCCTATCGTACCAGAACCGATCACAAACGTGTTTGCTTCTGTAAAGACCCTCACCGGGGCCCTTGGTATCGAAATGGGGGAAGCCCCTGTTAACAGCCCGCATCAGCACGCCCTCTTCGCCCTTGCTGTGGTGCTTTTCGTGATCGTCCTCTCCATTAATGCAGGTGCTATGATCATCATGAAAAGGATAAAGGAAAGGCACTACGGTATCGCAGGAAAGAAGAAAGGTTCCCGCGTGCTTCCAGAGCCAATCAAGAATTTCACTGACTCGATCAAGAATTTTACCGGGCCGATAAAAAGGCACATGGATACGATTCTCGGTATCTTTGCCGGGATCATACTCATCTGGCTGCTTACGTCATGGTTCGGAATACCGATGGGTCTCGTAATTTTTTTCATGGTTATTGGCATTCATTTTTTCTCGCAAAGCCTCTCTCCGAAAAACTACCAGACTATGGCATTGGGAATGGTTACCCTCTCGATCATCATTGTGCTTTTCTTGCTGGGTGCCCTCCTATATTATATCACGGCCGAGGGGATACATGCCCTGAGCTGGGAGTTTCTTACCGAGTCCCCGAGAAATTGTGGTAGGGAAGGAGGAATCTATCCTGCAATTATAGGAACACTCTACCTCACACTGGGGGCCATCATTTTGGCAGTGCCTTTAGGGGTTGGCGCGGGTATATATATCTCAGAATATGCAAAGGAAACCAGGGTTCTCAAGATCATTCGAGCAGGCATCGACAATCTCAACGGTACACCCTCCATCGTCTTCGGGCTCTTCGGATATGCCTTTCTTGTGCTATACCTTGGGTTGGGTGTTTCGATGATCGCGGGGCAGATCACATTGGCCTTGATGGTTCTTCCCACGATTATCCGAACAACAGAAGAGGCCTTGAAGGCAGTTCCCCACACTCTTCGAGAAGGCAGTCTTGCTTTAGGGGCCACAAAATGGGAAACCACAAGAAGGGTGGTATTGCCTCCCTCAATGCCGGGAATCATTACAGGAATAATCCTGAGCATCGGCAGGGCTGCGGGAGAGACCGCACCCATCATGTTCACTGCCGTGGTGTTCTCCCAGCCCGGACTTCCCAACGATCCTTCCGATCCGGTGATGGCGCTGCCCTATTATATCCTGGAGATGTCCATGAATATCCCCGGGGGGCAGGGAAACGCCGCAGGAGCCGCACTGGTATTGTTACTCCTGGTATTGAGCTTTTATTTGCTTGCGGCTTTGATAAGAAAGAGATTTGAAAAAGCACTGAAGGGGTTTAGATAATGAAATCGAACATAGTGATAGCGACAAAGGACCTTAACCTCTGGTATGGAGACAAGCAGGCCCTTGAGAACATTGATATGTCTGTTCGGGAGAAAAGCGTAACTGCGCTCATCGGCCCCTCCGGATGCGGCAAGTCCACGTTGATAAGGGTCTTTAATCGTATGAATGATATCATAGATGGTTGCAGGATTGAAGGGAAAGTGTTCTTCCGGGGGAATGATATCTACGATCCAAGCGAGGATGTCATGGAGCTGCGCTCGGCAATAGGGATGATCTTCCAGAAACCCAATCCATTTCCAAAACCCATCTTTGAAAACATTGCCTATGGGCCGCGGGTCCACGGAATAAACAGCAAGAAAAAACTGGAGAAAATCGTGGAAAAATGTCTGAAACAGGCAGCACTGTGGGATGAGGTCAATGACTGGCTCGGTGATACCGCAATGGGATTATCCGGCGGCCAGCAGCAGAGATTGTGCATTGCCCGTGCCCTGGCTATAGAACCAGAGATCATCCTCATGGACGAGCCTACCTCTTCGCTGGACCCCCTGGCTACCTCGAAAATAGAGGACCTGATTTATGAACTCAAAGAAAAATACACGGTCATCATCGTGACCCACAATATGCAGCAGGCGGCTCGGGTGAGCGATTATACAGGTTTCATGTACCTTGGGGAACTGATAGAATTCGGGGAAACAAAACAGATATTCGAGAATCCCAAGGAAGAGCTTACCGAAAGATACATTACCGGAAGATTCGGATAAAGGGAGGTAGAAAAAATGATCAGAACAAAGTTTGAGGAAGGACTTAAGGCCCTGAAGAACTCGATAGTCGAGATGGAGCAGGAAGTTAAAAAACAGCTTCAGCTTGCGGTGGAGGCTTTTATTTCCCAGGATATCGAGAAAGGAAGGGTAACTATCGAGATGGACGAGGTGATCGATCGGATGGAAGACGAGATCGAAAAAAAGTGCATCGATCTTCTTGCCCTGCAGCAGCCCATAGCATCGGATCTCAGATTCGTCAGCAGTTCCATGAAAATAATCACAGACCTGGAGAGGATCGGAGACTACGCAACGGACATCGCCAAAATACTGGAGTTTGTTCATGAAAAACGGATACTGAAGGAGATCATCCCGAACATAAGACACATGTGTGAGATCTCGATCGGCATGATTGAAACTTGCCTCAATGCCCACATAACCGGAGACATTCAGCCCCTCTATCTTCTCTCCAAAGAGGACGATAAACTCGATACCTACTTCAGGGACAGCTTTCAGGAGATCATAAGGCTAATAAACAGCGGGGAAACCGCCATTCGCGCCCTCCATTATCTCATGGTCTGCCGGAATCTGGAGAGGGTGGGTGACCATGCCTGCAACATTGCCGAGAGAGTTATTTTTGCACATACCATGAAAAAAGTGGATTTGAAGTGATAGATTCCAAAATCAATGTGATGGTCATCGAATGCACGGGGAGATGGATAGGTGACATGGAGGCACTGACCCGGGAGGTAGCGGCATGGACCGGAAAAAGAAGATCGACTGGAAGTTTACAAAGAAGAAGGCAGACAAGAAGCTGTCCACTTAACGAAATCTTTTTTTAAAAGGAGGAATATAACAGGTGTAAATCTATGTGCTTAACGAGGATTCATCGAGGAATTCCTTGAATTGGGCCATGGCGAAAGGAGGAAATATTATGGCAAAAATTAAAAATCCCAAAAGATCAAAGCAAATTATCGTGCTTCTATTTCAAAAACAAAAGGATTGAAATGGTGATTACATAATGACCGATGGAAAAAAATGAAAATCACGGAGGAGAAAATCATGGAAGGGATCAAATTCGTGATCGATGATAGCGGACATAGAACCGCTGTGCAGATTGACCTTAATCTTTACGGCGAACTCTGGGAGGATCTCTACGATAACCTGATTGCCAGGATGAGGGAAGACGAGCCTAGAGAAACACTCCAATCTGTAAAAGAGAGGCTGTCCAAGGATGGAAAACTCAAAACCTGAATATTCGATTTACTTCGCAAGGTCCTCAGGATTAATTTCAACACCAACTAGCGTGGAAATCGCCTCGAGGTTACGATAGACAAAATAATCTTCGGCGGCCCTCGCAATAGTCTCCTCAAGCGGAAGACGACTGTATTTTTTATAAAATGTTGAAAGAGCACCAGCGTAGACTCCTGAGTCATCCAAGATACTCCAGAGTTCCTTTTTTGTTTTTGCGACAGAGAGTTTTTCTTTCCACTGCGCAAAATATTTGCTTTTTACTTTTTCCATGATTTTCCTCTTTTTTCTTTGCTCTCGTCTCGCTGGAATTTCTTCAAAAATCACGAGAGCACTGGCGGTACCCCCTACCAGGAAAAGAAAAACAGCAGGAAAGAGGAGGAAAATCCATACCACGAGTGCTAACGTTCCAAATTCACCAAATATCTTTACTAAAAGTGCTGGTAAAAGAACGAAAATAAGAAATGGAAAAAATAAACCCAAAAAAATGGCATAGATAAGTTCAGGGAGCGCTAATGGAAAGTCAGCAATTTTGTTATAAGGATTGCTCTTAAATCTATGATGAATCACATAAAACAGCAAAAACAAGAGAAATAAGAAGAAAAAGCAAAACGTATCATAACATGGATCAAACGCTCTGGAAAGAATCAATCTATAAACGAGATAAAGAGATAAAAATGTCAATAAGAGCATAAACACGGCGTAGGTAAAAACAATGACATTTTCATTGGTCTTCTTTCTTGGTCTCTCTATAGTTCGTTCTCGCAGTGTGTGAAGCCAATCTTTCGTTTTCTACGCCCCCATTTTGCTCCTGATTCCATCGGACGCTTTCATCACATCATTTCTCAGAAACTTGTTCCTCTTTCCCTTCTTCCTTCCTGCTCTGCTGCACAAAGTTCACCTGAAGATTCGCAAGAAGGTTCCTTATCTCGGATTCCTCCTCCTTTCCCAGCTTTCCCCTGATTTTCTCGAACAGGAAGGAGATTATGTCGATTGCGATCTTCGCCTGTTCGAGGTCTTTCTCGATCTTTTGGGTCTTCGGGTTGGGAACAAGTCCGAGATGCTGCCATGCACTGTTCCCTAAGACCAGAATGAAAAACTGCGAGATCGAGTGCACATCCGACGGTAAAAGCACCTGGCGAAGCCCGGGCTCCTCGCCTTCTTCTTTCTCAGTTTCCTCTGCTTTTCCTTTTTCGGCCTCAGAATTTTTTGTATCCTTCTCGTGCTCATCCATGGTAATCGCCTCCGTTGAGAGACTGAGGTGTTCTATTGGCAGTAAATAAATCTTTGTTTTGTCCTACTTGAACTCGTGATTCAATAAGGGATAGAAA
>DAOVMN010000323.1 GCA_030630685.1 Thermoplasmata archaeon
AAGCCCGGGTGCGGTTTAATCCGTAGCATGGTAAAGCTTGTCTTCAAAAAATGACGTTATCGAATCCGGCCTAAACGACAATATTAAATAAAGATACCAAGGACTGGGAGGGGTGAAGAATCATGACCACGAATTTCAGCTCCAAGTATTCGGCCAACGCCGAAGGGATGAAGGCCTCGGAGATACGAGAGCTTCTAAAACTCACGAGTAAACCCGGTATGATATCCTTGGCCGGTGGCCTGCCGGATCCTGCAATGTTTCCTGTGGATGTCATCAGGGAATTGGCTGTTGATGTGATTAACAATCATTCTGCTTCCGCTCTTCAATACGGCTCAACCGAAGGTGTGCCAGCCCTAAGGGAGATCATAGCGAAGAAGTTCCATGACAATAAAGTGGGCCCGGAACAGATCTTCATGTCCACGGGCTCCCAGGAAGGGCTTGACATCCTTGGAAAGGTCTTTATTGACCCGGGTGATAAGATTGTCGTCAGTGCACCCACCTATCTTGGGGCTATTACTGCCTTCAAGGCCTACAGGGCCAAATTCGTGACCATCGAGGCTGACGATTACGGCATGAATATCGAGATCCTCGAAGAGAGGCTTCGGGCGATCTATGCGAAAGGGGATGTGGTGAAGTTCGTGTATACGATACCAAACTTTCATAATCCCAATGGCTCCACCATGTCCCTAAAGAGAAGGAAGAAGATAGTGAAATTGGCGGAAGAATACGACCTCCTCATCGTGGAGGACGACCCATACGCACAGCTTCGCTATACCGGGGAACAATTGCCTCGGCTCCATGACCTGATCCCAGAGCGCACGATCTACATGTCCACCTTTTCGAAGATCATGGCTCCGGCCATGCGATTGGGCTGGAATGTCGTCCCGGAGGAGATCTATTCCAAGATGATCATCTGCAAGCAATCGATTGACCTTTGTTCCTCTCCCCTCAATCAATATCTCGCACTCAAGTATCTGGAGGGGGGCCACCTTGAGCCTCACATAGAAAGGATCAGGAAGGTCTATGGGAACAAAAGAAAAGTGATGCTCGAATCCATTGAGGAATACTTCCCTATGGGGTCCCACTGGACAAAACCCGAGGGGGGGATGTTCCTCTGGGCAACCCTTGACCACAGGATCAACACGCGGAAGATGTTCCCAAGGGCATTGGAGAACAATGTTGCCTATGTTATCGGCGGTGCCTTCTACCCCAATGGCGGCGGGGAGAATACAATGCGCCTGAACTTCTCGTTCTCCGCCCCAGAGATAGTCAGGGAAGGTATCAAAAGGCTGGGCAATGTGATAGAACAGGAGCTGGAACTGATGGCCACTCCAATGCCCGAATGGGCAGAACTCAATTTCCCATAACATCTTACTGGGATTCTCATGTTCGAGGCCTTGAAACGGGATGGTGCGGCAAGGATTGGTACCCTCATCCTTGAAGAAAAAGCAATTACCACGCCTTCTTTGATCTTCATTCATCATGAAAGGTTCCCTATTGGCGAGGTCGAACTCTCTCGACATCTCAGTATTAAGGTCAGGGAAGGAAAAACCATGCTTGAGGGCAGGCCTTTAGATGAAATGGAGGATATCCTTAGGGGTACGAAGATTCGTGGAGATCCTAAAGAGATCGCCTCAATGTTAGTGAAGACAAGGGAGAAAGCGGGTTATTCTAAGGCCCTATACCTCCCGGGAACCGGTGCTGTTCATGATTATGCCATGATGGTTTATGCTGGGGCAGAGCTCTTTGACACATCTTTGCTCATTCTTTATGCGCGGAAGGGATATTACCTCACGGAATACGGTCCTGTCCCGGAATCGGAGTGGGAGAAGGAAAGGTGCAACTGTCCCGCGTGCAGTTCCGGTGAGAAGGGGTTCGGAAACAGGATGAGGCACAACTATCGTGCCGCCCTCGGGGAGCTGGCGATCATCCGGGAGTTCATAAAAAAGGGGCGGCTCCGCCACCTAATGGAGATGCGCATCCGCGCCAGGCCGGAGGCTGTGGCTGTCCTCAGACATCTTGACAGGGAGCATTATTCCTACTTCAGGAGAAGATTACCCTTTGTCGGCGGAGGGGTCAAAGGGGTTTCGGAGGACACCCTCCACTCACCAGAGGTAAGATATTATCGCGAAAGACTGAAAGGCTATCGAAAGCCCGCTGGTGAGGTGCTTCTCCTGTTACCCTGCTCCGCGAGAAAACCATATTCCCTCTCGAAGAGCCACAGACTTTTCACCGTGGTGACAAGGGATTTCCATGGTTTAATCCACGAGGTGATCGTTACTTCCCCCCTTGGAATCGTACCGCGAGAGCTGGAAGGCTTCTACCCTGCAGCGGATTACGACATCGCGGTGACAGGCGAGTGGAGCGCAGAGGAGAAAGAAATGGTCAAAGGAATGTTTTTCCCTCTTTTCCGGGAGAACCGATATTTTAGAATAATCAATCACACACCCTACGAGTTCGTATCCGGGCTCTTAATCGAAAAAGGAGTGGAAAATACAGTGGTTGATGGGAGACCCACATCCAGGGAATCCCTGCGGAATCTAAGAAAGGCCCTTGAGGTAACCACTATATCCCTGCAGCCCGTATCCAGTGAAGCGTGGAAGAAAAGTGCTTTCAGGAATATGTGGAGCTTCCAGTTCGGCCCGAATAGTGACAAACTAATCGAGGGCAAAAAGGTCAAGGGGAAATTCCCGTTCCTCAAGCTTTTTGATGGAGAGCAGTTGGCCATGTTCGTTCCGAGATCCAGGAGGTTTTCCCTTACATTTAAAGGTGCCGAACTCCTCGGCGAACTCAAGCACAGGGTATTCATAGCGGACTTTATGCCCACCGGGGATATCTTCGCCTTGGGAATCGAGGATGCCGACCCGGGAATAATGGCCGGAGATGAGGTTGCGATTGTGCATGGAGATGAACTAAGAGGAGTGGGAGTGGCTTTGATGAATTCCGAGGAGCTTGTCGAGGCGAGGCGAGGGGCGGGTGTGAAGATCAGGCATAGGAAAAAGTGACTTATCAAAAATGGAGAGGCACAGAAAAAAATGACTTGTCAAAAATGGAGAAATGGTGGGGCCGCCGCGATTTGAACGCGAGTCTATGCCACCCCAAGGCACAAGGATGGTCCAAGCTACCCTACGGCCCCGCGGTTATCTTAGCCGTACTTTATAATCTCATCAATGGGCTCTGTACCTGTATCCGGGTCGAGGGGATGAGATATGAACATTCGTCGGCAGCACGGCCGGATTATCCCAAGGTCATTTAGAACCTTTTTAGGGTCCTCCCCGGCCATTACACGGTTCTTATAGATCTCCCATTCCTCGGCGATTACCCGGCCGCAGGTGAAACATCGTACAGGAATCAGCATAGTTATTCTCCT
>DAOVMN010000383.1 GCA_030630685.1 Thermoplasmata archaeon
ATCCGTGTTCATCCGGCTTGACGACCAAAGGTCATCCGCAGTGAAAACAAGTTTTCACTCTTAATCCGTGTCATCCGTGTCCCCAGGTCTGACCGGCAACGCAAAGGACCAGTTCCTTATTTGCTAACCTGTAACATTGTCCCTTCGGCTGCGTTGGTTCAGCCGGGGAAAGCTTAAAACCAATAAACATCATGGGTTGCCCATGGATGACATCTGGATTGAGAAGTACCGTCCCTCCACCCTGAGCGAAGTGGTGGGGCAGAGGGAGATCGTCTCCAGACTCATGTCCTATGTAAAGACCCATTCCCTACCTCATCTCCTTTTCGCAGGGCCGGCCGGGACTGGAAAAACAACCTGTGCCGTTGCCCTTGCAAGGGGTCTTTTCGGAGAGGATTGGAGACAGAACTTCTTGGAGCTGAATGCATCCGATGAACGCGGGATCGGGATCGTACGTGGAAAAATAAAGGATTTTGCCAGGGTGGCACCCTTGAACATGGCCTTCTTCAAGATCATTTTCCTGGACGAGGCGGACGCCCTCACCCATGATGCCCAGGCTGCACTCAGGCGGACAATGGAGAGATTCACCCAGACCTGCAGGTTCATCCTTTCCTGTAACTATTCCTCCAAGATCATCGAGCCGATCCAATCCAGATGTGCGGTCTTTAGATTCCGCCCTCTACTCCCGGAGGACATAAGGGACTATCTGGAAAAGATCGCTGCTTCCGAATCGCTGGAACTGACAGAGGATGCGTATGAAGCCCTTGTCTATCTCTCGTCCGGGGACATGAGAAAGGCAATCAATGCCCTCCAGGTTGCCTCCTCCCTTCACACAAAGATCGATGCCGACGTGCTTTATCGGGCCTCGGCCACAGCCAGACCGGAGGACATCCGTGAGCTTCTTGACAGCGTGATTGTGGAAAGCGATTTCATGGGGGCCAGGAACCTGCTCGATAGGCTGTTGATCGATCACGGGCTATCGGGAGAGGATATCATTAGGGAGGTGCATAGAGCCGTCTTCAACCTAAATCTCCCTGAAATAGAAAAGGTCAGGCTCATGGACACCGTGGGGGAGATCGAATTCAGGATGGTGGAGGGTGGGAACGAAAGGATCCAATTGGAGACCCTTTTGGCCCATTTCATGATTGCAGGTGAGAGAATCCATAATACAACATGAGGTGGAATCATGACGGAAGATAATGAAAACAATGCGGAAGAAACGATTGAGAGTGCGGATTATCATAAGAGGATGTCCGATATCTCCGGGCTTCTGAAAAAGGCACAGAGCACCATCGAGGAGGTCAGCTCGATGAGCAAGAAAGAAATGATAGCCAAGGCTCCTGCCGAAGAGAATAAGGAGATACCCGACGAATATCGGCAACGGATGGAGCGATGGAACAAGGAGGGATATAATACAGTACGCCTCGAACCCGCCCTCGAGTCCGGGATACCAGGGCTTGTGGAGAGGGTCTTTGAGGGATTTGAGAGGGACGTTGAACGCCTGAAAGAGGTGGAGAGGTCCCTAAACAACCTTGATACTACAGGATTCAGGAAGAGAGAGGCAGACATCCGGGAGGCCCTGAAGGATCCCGAGGGGATTGTCCGTACGCTCAAGCATTTGATAGAGCTGGAAATAGACATCAGAAGAAGAATGGAGATGGATATCTGAGGCCTTCTTTTTTCCTGGGAACATGATCGAAGTCAGGGATCTTAGAAAGGATTACCATACCATCACGGCTATAGACGGGGTCTCCTTCCATGTCGACAGAGGAGAGATACTGGGACTCCTGGGTTCCAATGGTGCCGGCAAATCCACCACGATCAAGATACTGGCGGGCTTACTCAGACCCACCAAGGGAGGGGTGTTTCTTGCGGGTTATGATGTTATAAGACAGACGCTTGAATCAAAGAGAATGAGGGGATACATGCCGGAATTCCCGCTGCTCTACGATAACCTGACCGGTTACGAGCTGCTGTATTTCATAGGGCAACTCCTGGACATGAGGGAGGAGGAGATAAAGGAAAGGATCGAGAGGTATTCAGAGGCCATGGAGCTGGAGGACCATCTTTACTCCCTCATAGGGACCTATTCCAAAGGCACACGGCAGAAGATCACCTTTATCATGGCCATCATGAACAGTCCACCGGTGCTTCTCCTCGACGAGCCCACTGCCGGTCTGGATCCCCGTTTCACCAGGCTTCTGAAGGACTGGATACTCTCGTTCCGCGGTCATGGTACCTCGATCCTTCTCAGCACCCACATCACTGCAGTAGCGGAGGATGTCTGTGACAGGGTGGCCATTATTCACAGAGGCAAGATACGGACAATGGGGGCCATTAACGATCTCTTGAATTCCACGGGTACAGAATCCTTGGAGGAGGCGTTTGTGCAGGTGGTTGATGCTGTCGAGGGCCGGGATGAAAGGGCGTACCTGACGTCAGGGGAGTAGAGAAATAGGTGGTGGAAGCTATTCTTTGCTCACGATTTCTGCTAACGCTTTACGGATATGAGAAGTGCGGAACGAAGGCTTGGAGTAGAGTAGAAAGCCGAAGGGGCGAACCGCATTCCCGTGTTATATAAAGTAGCGGCATATTCCAGTTCATACACCAGTTGAGGCGAATTCTGGATGAACTTTAAACCACTCTGTAAGTTCTTTTCTCGTGAGCAACCCCAGATCCCGATAGCCTCTTTTCTCTTTTTTTCTTAAAGCCGTCATTAATTCCCTAATAAAATGAAGATCCCGCAACATAGGATCGGAAGGGAACTCTTTTGAGACTTTTTCCCACAATTTTTCTTTTTC
>DAOVMN010000386.1 GCA_030630685.1 Thermoplasmata archaeon
ATAAAGCGGCCCTATCACCTCCCCTAACTGGGCCTTGGTCACAATAACAAGGCGTGCCTCAGGATTTATCCCTGCGATCTCATCCTGGATCCTTCTTGCGTTTTCAAGGAATTTTTCCTTATTAACTGGTACCATTATCTTCCATCCACATTTTCATCCTTCGGTGTTTAGGGCTCCTGCACAGGATCCTCGGGATCCCAGGAAACGAGTTCTATCCCGGCCTCCTCGAGCAAACCAAGGGAAAGGCCATCTGGAAACCCTTTTTCCATTATTATCTTCTTGATCCCCGCATTGATGAGCATTCGGGCGCAGATTGTACACGGAGGATGGGTTGTGTAGAGGGTGGAATCCTTGATAGAGATGCCGAATACCGCCGCCTGGATGATTGTATTCTGAATGGAATGCAGGCCACGGGTTATCTCGAGCCTTTCACCCTCGGGAATTCCGAGCTTCAATCGGATGCAGCCGGTTTCATCGCAGTGCTTCAATCCTGCAGGCGGGCCGTTGTATCCCGTTGTCAGAACCCTTCTCTCCCTTACCAGCATGGCCCCGGTCTGCCCCCTGAGGCAGGTGGAGCGTCTCGAGGAGATCCTTGCAATCTCCATGAAATAACTGTCCCAATCCGGTCGTGTCATGGTTATTTTTTCTCCACTGTGCCATTTGCGGCATCCACTTTCAGATGCTCGCCGGTCTTTATATGTTCGATGTCGATCCCGTCCACGCAGGGTATATCCGCTAAGATCACGCCCGCGGCAACAATGGTTTCGGTTTCCTTGTTCACTATGGCTGCCGGGCCGACACCGTTCGCTTTCAGGCCGTAGATTACATACGAGCCTACGGTCGAGCCCTTGCCGCAGGGAAAGACGAGCACCTTTCCTTTGACGTTCTGCCCTTCCAGTTCATGCCCTTTCTCTATTACAATCCCAGTTTTCGGGTCAATGCCACCGTAGAAACCGATCGGTTCCCTGGAGACAATGGCCTCGCCTTCCGCATGCCCTGGATTGATGGTCCTTCCCTTCATTCTGTCACCCTCCTGACAAGTTCATGGATGTTCCGGAACACCACGTTCTGCCTGCAGAAGCCCGGCAGATAATTCGCACCTTTGCCTGTGTTCACCCCTGTTGTCTCGAAGCCCATTCGTTCGATCGGGGATACGACCATACAGGTATCTGCCACAACATTGCCCCCGGCCCTCTCGATTGTGTCTGTGAAGCCCATCCTGTTCGCTGCCTCTTTCATGACCCTTGAGGTGCATATCCACACAGGCTTTTTCAGGCTCTTGCCTTCAACTTCTTTTGCCAGGGCAGCTATCTCCCGCAGCGAGGCGTGAGGACAGCCAAGGATGACAATGTCCGGGTCAGTACCCGTGTTCAGTTTAGCGTAGGTCTCCTTTATTTCATTGTCAGTGACAGGAATTACTTCAAGCCCTTGTGTGTCCATGAGGTGCGCTTCTGGCGTGAGGCCTTCCGCGTGGTACAGCGCAACGGCTCCCGACGCGGCCATGGCTGCCCCAAGGGCCTTCAGGTGATCGGTATTCGCATCCCCGATGCCCGTGAAATAGGGAATCTTGTTCTTGACCTGCTTGCCAACGTAGTACCCAAGGGCTCCGAAGTCCGCATTGTACTCGAGTCCGGCCTCTACCTCGATCACCATATCTGGTTTCCGGTTCTCATCTATATGGAGCCCATAATCCGGGGTCCGTCCCAGAATGGCTGCTGCAAGTGCGGAGGGACCGCCTTCCCTGTTGGTTCTGGCACCGATCACCGAGTTGGAGAAGCTTACAGCCGATGACTCCGACCAGGCGATGTGCTCCCTGAATCTTGGCAGGTTTCCGGCGAGGTATGGGGTACATGTTGCCGTGATGATGATATCCATCTTCTTGAAGGCGTCCATTATCCGCAGTTGCTTCGCTGCAAAGTCCTCGGGGAAGCCCAGTGTCTTCCAGTCCTCCAGGTCCATGCCAGCAGGGTTGAGATAGGTGAGCACCTTCACTTTCGCACCTTTAGCAGCCATGTCCTCAAGGAACTCGGTGCCGGGATCGCCTATGGACTTGTAGGATACACCTGCCACCTGGACCGAGCCCACAGGGATCATTCTGTCCGCACCGTAGATGTCTCCCAGCCTGACCAACAGCCTGAACATCCGGGCTGGAACCTCGCCCTGCTCGCCCTCTATGATTCCTTCCTCTTCGTTCGTCAGATACATTTCAGCCGCTCCTTGCAGTTCGAAATAATCCTATGTGTTTCATTGTTGCATGGAGCGATGGAGGGATGTTATATTTGTTTTGGAGATTGGGGTCAGCAATTGCCGAATTTACCATCACCGCGGATGATGCCGGTGCGTTATCAATTAACAGTGGCATTACTGGCTAAAAAAACTGGCGATTAGTCCCCGGCCAAAAGGGTTCTCGCCCGACTACACTAAAAAAAGAAAGCTTAATATATTGGTGAGAAAGGAGAAGGAACGATGAGATCTGAAAAGTTACAATCTCCAAAGATAACTCAAGCAACAATTCTTGTTCATGGAAGAGTCCATCTGGTTGGCTACAGAAAAAAGGTGATGAATCTTGCAGAGTTTCTTGACCTCCGGGGTTTTGTTGAGAATATAGAAAACGCATCTGCCAATGATGAAAGGTACCAGCCTGTTGGAATCGTATGCCAGGGCACTCGAGATTCTATCGAAAAGTTTATAGAATTGCTCAAGTTCCTGATAGGAGATATTAATGGGGAGAATATGAAACTTTCCTTCCAAGAAGAATTTGGTGAGA
>DAOVMN010000410.1 GCA_030630685.1 Thermoplasmata archaeon
AGGACCTCACCATCAAGGAGAAGTCAGGGATCCGGATAGAGCCCATTATATTGGCAGGGGCAGGAGTGATTATCCTAATTACCGCCCTTGTTGGCCTAACGGAGGGGGGGAGATATCCATTCCTGAAGTTCCTTGTAGTGCCCCTCTACACCCGCTTGAAGAGAGGGAAGATACTTGACCATTTCATGAGGGGCCAGGTCTTTGGTTTTATCAAGGCCAATCCAGGGGCGCACTACAACCTTATCAAAAGGAAACTCAATATCAATAATGGGGCCCTTGCTTATCATATCTCGGTTCTTGAGAGAGAGAAGTTCATAAGGTCCAGAATGGATGGCCCGCTGAAAAGATTCTATCCCTCTGACATGAACCCGCCAAAGGGTCACGAACTCACGGAGATGGAGAGAAAGATCATCGAGGTCATCAGGGCGAATCCTGGTTTCTCACAGAAGGAGATCGCCATTACCCTTGGGTTGAGCCCGCAGGTGATCAACTACCACATAAAAGCTCTTGCTCGAGACCATCGCCTTCGCCTGGCCCGGGTGGGGAAAAGGACCCTCTGCTATGTCAATGAGGACTATGAGCGGGCTGCGTGAAATGATTGGCCGTCTCTTTTTTAGACATACCGTTGTCAGATAGTTTTAATGTTGGAGAAAAGTGGGGACGGTCAGGCAGTGTGTTTCCTGGCGCGTTGCCACCTCATAGTTTTATTTCGAGCAGCTCGGTCGTAAAACGACGTGCTGCTACGAGAGTGGTCTTACATGCTACCCGTCCCGCAAGAAGGGAATATGGTTAGGCTATATAAAATTTCTGGAATCCGATTTAGAGATCATGGGGGACTACGTGATAACGTTCACCCGGCTCTTTTATAAACACTCTATAGAAAGATCATGAGGGACTGTGATAACGTATCGTATAGAATGAGGGATAGAATTAGTGGGAGGGATGCGGCGATCAAGGATGGAATCGTTATCCTCCGGCCGCATCGCTGTAACATACTCCCGTTTTCGACAAGAATCAAGGGTTAACCTTAAAAAGCGAGTTTATAAAGAATGTGCGTTATAGAACGCTCGATTCTGTCAAGAAATCCCAATTAAAAACTTTACTCCTTGGAAGTAAAAAGGATAATTCTCACTGCATCGTTCAATCCCCTTATGAATAAAGGGAACTGATGAAGAATGAATATCTCGGACTCCATAATTTAACAACACCTGAAACCACCGAAACATTTACATAGCAAACCCAAAGATAGAGGCCCAAACTATATATAGGACTTCCCCACGGCGATTGGGGAACAATAAATAATACAAAATGGTGAATACTATGACGTCACTTGATGAGATTTCTGAATGCCCGGAATGTACGAGCGTCCACCTGATAAGGGATTACAAAAGGGCGGAGCTCGTTTGTGGTGAATGCGGCCTTGTGATCACCGAACAACTAATCGATGAAGGGCCCGAATGGAGAGCATTTGATAGTGAGCAGAACGATGAAAGGGCCAGAACAGGGGCCCCGGCCTCCTACCTGATCCATGATAAAGGACTGAGTACAGAGATAGGCTGGCAGAACAGAGACTTCTATGGAAGAAGGCTGCCGCACAAGAGCAGGGCCCAGGTATACCGTATGAGGAAATGGCAGCACAGGACAAAAGTATCAAATTCAACGGAACGGAACATTACCGTAGCACTCAACGAGCTGAACAAACTGGCATCCAAGATGGGGCTCCCCAAGAGCGTAAAGGAGGCTGCAGCAGTTATCTACCGCAAGGCGGCCGCCAAGTCCCTCATTAGGGGAAGAAGCATTGAGACCGTTATGACCGCTTCCATCTATGCCGCATGCAGGCAGTGCGACCTTCCAAGGAGTCTGAACGAGATCGCATCTGTTTCCAGCATGGGGAAAAAGGAGATCGGTCGAACCTACAGGTTCCTTGTGCGAAAGCTGAAGATCAGTATGACCCCCACCAGGCCACAGAACTACATCCAGAGACTCTGCAGTGAGCTCAAACTCAGCGGAGAAACACTCTCCATGACAAACGACATCCTGAACAAGGCTACAGAGTACGAGCTCACCTCGGGAAGAGGGCCCCTCGGAGTCGCAGCGGCTTCCACCTACATTGCCTCTGTGCTTTCAAATGAAAGGAGGACCCAGAAGGAGATCGCCGAGGCCGCCGGTGTCACCGAGGTCACCATCAGGAACAGGTACAAGGAGCTCATCAGGGAGCTTGGCATTGATCTTAACCTGAACCAGTGAGGGGTTATAGGGGTTGAACCCCTTTCCGCCTTTTTTGATCCTATTTTTCTCGTTCTTGTGATGTTTTAGATTTGATTAACATAAGCTTTGTTAATTATATATAAGGATTAGCATTCAATTAACATCGACTTCCTGTTTTATCGTATTCCGCCTCCACCTACATCGCCTCTGTGCTTTCGAATGAAAGGAGGACCCAGAAGGAGATCGCCGAGGCTGAATGAGGACTTATCCGAGTTCCGGTTGAGTGCATAGCACTCGATGAGGCCGGTGTCACCGAGGTCACCATCAGGAACAGGTACAAGGAGCTCATCAGGGAGCTTGGCAT
>DAOVMN010000227.1 GCA_030630685.1 Thermoplasmata archaeon
ATGTTCCTGATGATCCTTAGGTAATCTAATGAGACGAAATAATTACAGGATAACATAATCCATCTCCAGGAATGGGCAGCAAAAATTATTTAATTCATTATCGCCCCCTCCATTCGAGGTAATGAAATGTCCCAGGAATGGTCAGAGAGCAGCGCAGAAAAATTCGTGATAGAACTCCTTGAGCAGAGCGACCACCTAACCACACGCGAGATAGAAGCGGAGGCCTCAAACCGGAACCTTACCTGCCCGGATGCAATGATCCGATTCCTCAACAAAATGAAATTGAAGGGCCTTATCAAGGGCAAACTCTCGGTCGAGCATAGAGGGTGGATCTGGTACATCGAGAGATCCGACTTTAGGGATACCAGGGGTGGAACATGTCCGGCTTGAATCACCTTTTCTTTCTGATAATCATTCTTTCCCTATTAGTCTCGGGATGTTTGATAAAAAGCAAGTTCGTGCTCCAGTACGAGACGGGTCCCTGGAAAGCACATGTGGAGGGGCATGACAATGCGGGAGAAAAAGCGGATTGCTCCCTCTTTATCGAACTATATCACGACCCTGAAGCGGGGAGATAACATGCGCATTCTCAATCAAGATCGGCGAGCCGGAAGAATCAAGCTCAGGGTGGAGAACACCGACGACCTCTGGCACCTGTACAACCTGATTCGCCCGGGAGACAATGTTTATGCTCTTACCCAGAGACGGGAAGAAAAAGCCACAGACAAGATTCGGGAGAAGAGGGCGGAGAAAAGGCGCATTTATCTCGGGATACGGGTGGAGAAGGTGGAGTTTCACACATTCGCGGATCGCCTCAGGGTACACGGGATAATCCTGCCTGACCAGATGGACACAGGCTCCTACCACACCCTGAATCTCGAGGTGGGGAGGGAGGTGAAACTCTTGAAACAAGACTGGCAGCCTCAAGACATAAAGCGCATTAGGGAAGCGGTGGAGGCCGGGAAAAGGCCGAAGGTGGTGGTCGTATCCCTGGACGAGGACGAGGCCGTTGTTGCTGTGCTGCGCCAGTACGGCATCCAGGAGGTGGGTATGGTCTATTCCGGAAGGTCCGGGAAGCAGTACACCGCAGCAAAATCCAAGAAGGGGAATTATTTCGAGGAGATCACGGCTGTCATCACGCTTCAGGGATCCGATCTTCCCCTGATCATTGCCGGCCCTGGTTTCACAAAGGAGGAGCTTTTGAGGTTCGGGAGGGCCAGGTATCCCGGGATATATTCCTCTGCAGCCGCTGTTTCTACCGGACAGAGCGGTAAGGTTGGGATCAACGAGGTGCTGAAAAACGGTGCTGTCTCGCATGTTACCGAGGGGTCAAGACTCGAATACGAAACCGGGCTTATCGAGCGATTCCTGAAGGAGCTTTCCACGAGCGGTAAAGCGGCTTATGGTCTTGAGGAGGTTCAGGAAGCGGTAAGGAAGGGTGCTGCTGAGATCGTGCTTATCACGGATAAAGCCCTTAGAGAGAACAGGGAAACGGCAGGAGGGCTCCTGGGGAGGGCCGAGGCCTCCGGAGCCGAGGTGGCCATAATCAGCGGGGCACACGACAGCGGGAGACAGCTTGAATCCCTGGGGGGATATGCAGCTATCCTGAGGTTCGGGATAAATTGATCCGCATAATCAGCAAGGAATCAATTCAGACGCTATTTTCCTGAGCCGATAAACTATAAATATCTGAACTAATTCTGCGTGACACCTCTACCTTTTTTATATGGTAGGTTATTCTGGAGGGAAACCTGATGGAATATAAAAACAAACCACATCGATTAATCAGCTTAGGTATATTTCTGGTTACGGCGGTATTGCTTCTTTCCGTAATACCATTTACCGGTAATGCAGATGAATCCCATCCATTCTATGGCTGGGTGTATGACCAAGACAGCAGACGCCCAATCGAGAATGTTAAGGTTACCCTTTTCGATCCAGATTTTGAAGAAGAGATAATCAACGATATGACCGATATCAATGGTGAATTCACGCTCGACGCAGAGCCCGGACATTATATCGTCCATTATTCACACTCGAGATATCTCAGTACCGCATCATTCGAGATGATGAATGATGAGGATGAGAATCTGGGAGATGTCTTCCTAACAAAAATCACTGGAGTTGAGGATGCTAACCTTACCGGTAATATCAGGGACTCAAAAGGCAATCCCGGAAAGGATGCCCATGTATATCTTATTGACACCAATGCCAGCCATGATGGGGCCAACATCTTCGGACTCGATGATTCTCACGTCATTATGACCAGGGCTGACACCGATGGAGATTACGCCTTTGATAACGCCTACACAGGCAACTTCAGCCTGATGGCAAGGGTAGGCTCCAGTAGATATTACTTTGGAAACGAGACCGATGTTAACCTTACTGCTGGTGCAAACACCAGGGACCTTGTCTATGATGATTACAATGATGGAAGCACCGTGTATGTGAAGGTATTTAATACAACCTCAGATAACAAGCACAAGCTTGTAGATGTTGATGAGATAATAATATATGACGATGTGAACAATACATGGAATTCAGCAACCACTAATCCTGTGGGTATTCGCGTTACCGACGGTGATAATTATTACCTCATCGTACGGGCACCCGGATACATGACCCATATCGAAAAGATCACTGTTGATGGATACACGTCAATAAGTGTCTATCTTGATGAGTCTGCAGCTACGACCCGGGTAACCAACATCACCTTCACGGACTGGGAAAACGTTGCTTTTTCTACCACAGAGACCAGGCAATTCGATGACAGCCCGGCCTACAGGAACAACGAGTGGGGCATCTTCCAGAGCGGGATCATACGATACGATGCGGACAGGATCTTCGGGAACGGAGACGGCACCCTCAGTTCAGCGGAGGCCAACGCCTATGAGACATTCCTGAACACAATAGGACCCGATGGTGATTACACATGGGACAAATTCAATGTGGACAGCAAGGGCGAGGATGACATAGGGTACGAATATTCCAACTATGCCGTAACCCTTGATGCGGGGGACTCCCGGGTAAATAGTACATCCACACTTCAGTTCGACTACACATACGACCTCAAGGCCGCTAAGGAGATCAAAGCATACAAAGTAGAAATCAAGGTGGATCACGAGAATGCAACCGTGGACCTTCCGGACGGCTATGAGATTGTTGATGAGCTCTCATTGGCGTCCCATGACGAGAACGACACCACCATCGTTTACGTGAACGGCACCGGGCAGGGCGAATTCGAGTGTGCCAGGAATGTTTCCCCCACACCTGTCATCGAGCTGACCGACGATTTCATCCCGGATGACGGGATCTACCTCTACCGTGCCGGCGAGTACATCGAGTTCAATGCATCCAAATCCCACGACCGCGGCAGCCCCTACGGAGGGATCATGTCCTATGAGTGGACCTTTGAAGGAATCGGCACCAATGATACACCAGTAGCGGTCTGGAAATTCATCGAAGGAACCTACAATATAACGCTTAATGTGACGGATAATGCGGGAGGGTTCAACGAGGCCAACATCACTCTTATCGTGGACAGTACACCGCCGGATGTAAATTTCAGTGTTGAGCCGGACGGGGTGAACCAGGGCCCATTCGTGGAAGGGAATACCATAGTTTACCTCAATATCACCAACCTCACGGACACCAACGGGATCCATGACAATGTTACCTGGGACCTCGGGGACGGTAACGTCACAGGCATCACCTCTGCTGATGACAGGAACATCACCCACCAGTACCATTACCTCAACCTCTCGATGCTGACAGGAGAGAACGAGTATACCTACACCATCAACCTGACGGTCCGGGACAGGGCAGGGAACGAGAACATGGTATCACACACCGTGAGGGTGAACAACACAAGGCGGCCTACTGCCCACTTCGAGATCACAAACGACCTCGTGGGCGGGGACGGAAGGTATGTATTCAATGCGGATGAGAACATCACCTTCAACGCCACGGCCTCCCACGGCCAGGACATGGAGATCATCAACTATACCTGGGACTTCGGTGACGACACTCCCTTAGCCTACGAGGAGGTGGTGAACCACACCTATGTCGAAAATGAAAAATATAATGCAACCCTCACGGTAAAGGATGAGGTCGGCGGCACCACCACGGTCAACAAGACCATCTATGTGGATAACCTCGAACCCACGGTTATATTCGAGATCGAGGGTGCCTGGTTGCATGATGGATGGTACTACATCGATCAGAAGAACAACACACCCAACACACCAGAGGACTATCTTTTCAACCTGACCGCCAATGGAACCCATGATAACGGCCCTATCGGGAACCTGACGGGACTCTACAACTTCACCTGGAGCTTTGGGGCTCCCGATAAACCACCATTCTACGAGGGACTGGTGGATGAGTGCCTTTCCAATGTTGCCACAACCTATCTCTTCAGCGACATCACAAGGGACAACAAGAACTTCACCATAGAGAACGTCACCCACTATTATTACACCATCACCCTGACCATCTGGGACAGGGCAGG
>DAOVMN010000217.1 GCA_030630685.1 Thermoplasmata archaeon
ATCCTCATGATCTCGGATGTACCTTCCCCGATCTCGCAGACCTTGACATCCCTGTAGAACCTCTCCACAGGATAGCGGGTGGTAAAGCCATGTCCTCCATGGATCTGGATTGCTTTCGAGCATACTTTGGTCCCTATCTCAGAAGCATAGAGCTTTCCCATGGCGGCCTCCTTGGTAAATGGCTTCTTGTTATCCTTAAGCCACGCTGCTTTCAATAACAAAAGGCGGGCAGCATCGATCTCCATGGCCATGTTTGAGAGCATGAAAGCGATTGCCTGCTTCTTTCCGATGGGCCTGCCGAAGGCCTGCCTTGTCTTGGCGTACTCAAGGGCAGCATCGAAGGCTGCCTGTGCGATCCCCAGGGCCATTGCACCGATCCCGATCCTTCCGGAATCCAGGATATTCATGGCACCGATGAATCCCATCCCTCGTTCACCCAACATGTTCTCCTTCGGGACCCGGCAGTCCTCGAACACGAGTTCGGATGTGACCGTGGCCCTGAGACCAAGCTTGTCCTCTTTGGCTCCGAGCCTGAAACCTGGTGTACCCCTTTCCACGACAAAAGCGCTGATGCCCCTGTGCCGCTTGGCTTTATCGGTCATGGCCATAATGGTGAAGATCTCCGCTTCATGTCCGGATGTGATGAATATCTTGGAACCATTGATGATCCATTCGTCCCCATCGGGTACGGCAGTGGTCTGGAGTCCTCCTGCATCGCTTCCTGCCTGAGGCTCTGTGAGACCCCAGGAACCGAGCTTTTTCCCTGTTGCCAGAGGGGGGATCCATCTCTCTTTCTGTTCCTCGCTCCCCATGAGATAGATCTGCTGAATACCCAGGGTATTGTGTGCTGCCACTGTTATCCCTGTTGAACCGCAGCCCCGGGAGACCTCTTCGCAGACAATTTCGTATGAGATATTATCCGCACCCAGACCTCCATATTTCTCTGGAATGGTGACCCCCATGTAACCCCGCTTCCCTAACTCGTTCAGTATCTCCTTCGGTAATACCTCGTTCTGTTCCAGATAGGTGGCCTGGGGTGCGATAACCTCATCCACAAAGGCCCTGATGTCGTTGTATAGCGCTTTCTGCTCCGGCGAAAGTTCTAGGTCCATGGTATTCACCTTTTCAATGACGCACCGCACTCTAAATCCTCTTAAATGTTTTATGTAAAGCCTCTCCCTAAATCGCAGGAACCAACAGTTTTTTTTACCATCACCATCGAGCCATCTCCATGAAAGGAAAGAGGATCGTGGTTACAGGCGGTGGAGGCTTCATTGGCTCCAATCTTGTCAAGCATCTCATGAGGAACAACGAGGTCATTGTGGTGGACGACTTCTCCACCGGCAGGAGAGAGAATCTTCAAGGGATCGAGGAAAACATAACCCTTGTAACGGGAAGCATAACTGACCAGGAACTTATTACGAGGCTCTTCAAGGACGTGGATTACGTCTTTCACCAGGGGGCCCTCCCAAGCGTGCCAAGGAGCATCGATGACCCTGTTACCACAAACCTTGTGAACGTCAACGGTACACTGAGCGTTCTCGTGGCAGCCAGGGATAACAACGTGGAAAAGCTGGTGTTTGCATCCTCCTCCTCGGCCTACGGGGATACCCCGACCCTGCCCAAAGTGGAAACCATGTCCCCGCATCCGCAATCGCCCTATGCCGTGACCAAGGTGACCGGTGAGCACTACCTCGAGATCTTCAATAACGTGTACGAGCTTAGAACCACCTCCTTACGATATTTCAATGTCTTTGGACCCGGGCAGGACCCAGACTCCCAGTATTCTGCGGTGATCCCAAAGTTCGTCAGGGCGATAACGAATGACGCACCTCCTACCATCTTCGGGGATGGAGAGCAGTCCAGGGATTTCACCTACGTCAGGGATGTGATCCAGGCGAACATCAGGGCAGCAGAGAGCAGGAAGGCGGACGGGGAGATGCTCAACGTGGCAAAAGGGGACAGGACAACTGTTAACGAGCTGGCCGGGATGATTATCAGGGCCTTTGGGAAGAAGGGCAAAATACAGCCCGAATACGCCCCGTCCAGGCCAGGAGATGTGAGGCACAGCCTGGCGGATATCTCCAAGGCAAGGGAACTCATCGGCTACGAACCAAAGTACACCCTTGAGGATGGGCTGGAGGAGACCCTGGACTATTTCCGGGAGTACTTCGAATCCCGGGATTGAGATGGGAACTGCCGGAGTTGGTGTTTCAAAGTTTTAGGCAGTGGTAGAGAGGACAGTCTGTAGAGGTGGGGATGGTGTGGGAGGGGGAATGGTGACGATGGATTTACCATAGTAAATGCGTTCTTCCTCTCCACCTGTTGTATCATACCAATCCTTATTATTGCATTTCTTTAAGATACTTCTGGCAGTTCCAGCAGTAGTAATCTCCATGTTCCTGTGAAAAGGTTGTCTGGCCACCACACATCGGGCATGTTGTCTGCTGCTGTGCAGCCGGTTGCATTTTCTGTCCTGCTTCCTCCTGTTTTTTCCACTTTGCCATGAGGATTATGCCGATGAGCAAAAAGATGACGAACAACCCACCGCAGATCGAGGAAAAGAGGGTTTGCGTTTTTATCGTGTCCTCCTCCTTGTCCCAATCCTCAGAACCCTTGAACCCTGGAACTCCTTCATTTCTCTCGTGTGTATCCTTGTTATCCTGCAGGCGAGTAAATATAAACAGGAATCCGGCCAAGAATACCATTGATACTACCAGAAGAACTATTCCTATCGTTTTTAACTTCATTCGTTCACCGTCCGACTTTTACCCCTCCACAATCCCGTAGGATGAGAAAACGGATGTCGCTAATAAAAGTTTTGGCGAAACGATTGGTAACATGGAAAACAAGGACGAGAAGACGAGGGCCTTATCCCAGGCTTCAGCACCGCACTGCTAATGGTCGGGTCAACAGCGGTATTGATAATTATTTGGGGAAAATGTGGAATGCAACATTCCTATGATCAATGAATTGTGGAACACAATCACCGATCACAGACACCTATTTATAAGAAAACTATCATGTCAGGAATGATTCCCATGATGATAGATTTCATAGATCGCAAAAATGAACTGGCACATCTCAAAGAATTGAAGCCCCTCACACCGTCACCTTTTATTGTTATCGTAGGAAGACGAAGGGTAGGGAAGACCCGGTTAGTCCGGGAGTTTATCAGTGGAATCGAGAATTCGGCATATTTTTTCGTTGAGGAAAAGAGGCCCCATATCCTGTTGAATGATTTCTCGAGGATAGTGGGGAAGGGTATCATTTTCAAGGACTGGGAAGGATATGTCCGGTACGCGTTATCGAATTACGACGTGGTGGTCATTGACGAATTCCAGAACTTCAATCGTGTAGACACATCATTCTTCAGCACGCTTCAGAGGATACTCGACGAAGAGGCCCACCGTGCCATGCTCATAGTGGTGGGTTCGTATGTCGGGATGATGAGAAGAATATTCGAGGACAAAAGGTCTCCCCTTTTTGGCAGGGCAACGGAGATATGGACGCTGCCGCCTTTGCCAATGAAAGAAATTCTGCCTGCCATCAAAGGAAGCCGGGATAACAGGATATCGGTCTATTCGATGTTCGGCGGCTATCCGAAGTATCATGTCATCCTCCGGCAGTACAAGACATTCGAACTTGAAAATATCCTATCCGAGCTAATTATCCGTAAATATGCACCATTGAGCATGGAGCCCTACAACATACTTTTGTTGGAGTTCGGTGGGGAGTACAGGACCTATTTCTCCCTGCTGGAGGCGATTGCAAGAGGCAAATCCAGTTATGTCGATATCGCGAACTACACGGGAATATCCACGACCACCTTGGCAAGATACCTGGGCGACCTCCTGGCCTTTAGTGTGATAGAAAAAAGGTTCCCGGTCACGGAAGGCCCAAGATCGAAGAAATCCAGGTATTTTATCTGTGACCAGTTCATAAGGTTCTGGTATCGCTACATATTCTCCAATATAGACCTGGTGGAGTCTGAGAGATATTCCGAGCTGCTCGATATAATAAAAGAGGATTTTCCGGTATTCGTTTCCTGGGAGTTCGAGCAGATAGTTCGGCATACCCTTGGAGACCATTTTTCCAGGCTCGGCCCATGGTGGAACCGGAGGGGTGACGAGATCGATGTCGTTGCCATCGATGACGAGAATAAGAAGGTCCTTTTCGGTGAGGTAAAGTGGAGCAGAAGAAAGACCGGATGGGATGTTGTCATGGAACTCATCGAAAAGTCGGGACTTGTAACGGGCTTCAAGGGGTATGAAAGGAGTTTCTTGGTGGTTTCGAAGAGCGGCTTCTCCAGCCATTGTAAAAAACGCATGGAGCAGGAGGGGATATTCCATTGGGACCTTTCGGATCTGGATGATATCATAAGTGATAGGAAAAAGATCGAACTTGGGTTTTGAATACCCCCATTTTTCAAGGAGGATAACCGAATGTGGAACAGCGACGATCACCGCTTTTCCCTCCTCGACCATGCGACCACAAAAAATCCAATCATCAGGGCACCGATCAATGCCCCGGGCTCGAACCCGGGAATGAATCCCCCGCCATCTCCGTCATCCTTGTTTTCCACTTTGATGTTAACGCTCTGCTCCTCGGAGTAGTTCGTTCCA
>DAOVMN010000263.1 GCA_030630685.1 Thermoplasmata archaeon
GGAACGAACTGGACTCCTCAGAGGGTACTGATGACAAGGAGACGGTGAAGACCTCGAATGTGGAATACACTGGCTACTATTATGTGAAGGTTTACTCGTTCGATGGAGAGGGCGGCTACGAGATGGAGGTGGCCTTCAAGATCGTGATCCCCGAGGGATGCATAAATGTTGCACAGGCAGTATTTCCCTGGGATGATGATGGTTTCCAGGACGATGCACTATTTTATGCACATGTGAAGAACGAGGAGGTCACGGGTGTGAACATCACCATCTATGAAAGGAGCAGCGGGGACGAGGTCGCCAACGGCACTACCAAAGGGAACGGAGAATGGGAGAACAAGAACATGAGCAACGGGGATTACCGCTGGGATGCATATCACGAGGATGAGAAAATCGACTACGGGGAGTTCGATGTCAGCACCGGTATCCTCGGCAGGAACATCCAGGGATACGGGGTCGTGGATGAGGATGATGACGAGGAAAGCTATAACGATCTATTTTTCTGGACTTATGATAATCAATGGGACGATGTTGAGGGTGAGGAGGTCAGGATCTATTACGAATCCAACAATACCCTGTATGCAAGCGGCGTAACAGACGAATATGGGGAATATATCGAGGAGAACATGCCGGAAGATAACTTTACCTTTACCATCGCCCACGACTCCGAGGTCTACAATTCCGGATGGTGCCATATCTATGAGTCAGAACCGGAAGAACCGGACTATGACGAATGGTTCGAGAGCCATTCCTACAGCACAAGGGATACGGGAGAGGACGGGAAACCCGATACCATAAGGATAAATTACGACCCGAACACCGAAGGCGACGAGGTGGATATTACAATATGGATCTCCATTCATTTTGAGATGTCAGGACAGAGCTATAATGTGTATTACACCATCCACGGGGAAGAGGTGGATGATTTCTTCGAGGAGTACAAAGCGGGGAAAACGGGGCTCTATGATTTCGAGGTCGAACTTCAGGACGACCAGGGAAACGATGAGGATTACTTCGAGATAAACGATGTCCAGCTCTACAAGGAATCAAAGATCATCTATGTAGACGACGACGCCCCGGAGGGCGGCAACGGGTCCGAGGAGAGGCCCTATAATAAGATTCAGGACGGGGTGGATAACGCCACTAATGGAGATACCATCAGAGTTTTTGAAGGGACTTATTATGAGAATGTTGTGGTGAACAAAACGGTGAGCCTTATCGGGAATGGTTCGGTGGATACTACTGTTGATGGCGGTGGCGAAGGCGATGTGGTCAATATTACGGCGGATTGGGTCAATGTGAGCGGCTTCAAGGTGACCGGGAGCGGTGATGATTACGAAGATGCAGGGATAGAATTACGGTCAAACCATAACAGGATTTTCGAAAACACCTGCTCGGACAATAAACAGGGTATCTACCTTTACTCCTCCGACAACAGCACGATCTCAAACAACAACTGCTCGAACAACGACAAGGGTATCACACTCGCTGCCTCCGACCACAACACGCTCACGAATAGCACATGCTCCAACAACGGCTATGGCATATTCCTTGGCTCCTCCGATCACAACGCACTCTCAAACAACAACTGCTCCAACAACGACTACGACGGCATCTATCTCTACTCCTCCGACAGTACGCTTACCGACAACATATGCTCTAACAACAGCTATGGCATCTACCTTTACTCCTCTGACAATAACAACCTCACAAACAATACCTGCCACTCGAACAGCGAGTACGGCATCCATCTTTACTTAGCTTCCGACAACAATACACTCACGAACAACACATGCAACTCCAACAACCACGGCATAGACCTTCACTCCTCTAACAATAACAACATACTATCAAACAACACATGTTCGAACAACTGGCACGGTATTTGCCTTTACGATTCCTCCGACAACAACATACTCACGAACAACACATGTTCCAACAACAGCTGCGGCATATACATAGAAGACTCCTCCGACCACAATACACTATCAAACAACACCTGCAACTCGAACAACTGGTACGGCATCCACCTCTACTACTCCGACTACAACACCATTTCAAACAACAACATCTCGAACAACAACAGGGGCGGCATCTACCTCCGCTACTCCGACAACAACACGCTCTCAAACAACAACATCTCGAACAACGACGACGACGGCATCAACGTTAAAAGCTCTAATAACAACATCCTCTCAAACAACAACATCTCGAACAACAACAGGAACGGCATCTACCTCCGCTACTCCGACTACAACACGCTCACGAACAACACCTGTAACTCGAACAACCACAACGGAATCTACCTCATCACCTCCAATCACAACACGCTCACCAACACCACTATTTTGGGAAATAGAATAGGGATATACCTCCACCGGTCTTCCTCCAATAACATCGCCCATTACAACAACATCTTCAACAACACGGAATACGGCATCAACGCCACAGATAACGACGGCTGCACAATTAATGCAACCTACAACTGGTGGGGCCACGAAACCGGACCCTATCACCCTACAAACAACTCCGAAGGCAAAGGAGACAATGTCACAGATTATGTGGAGTTCGACCCGTGGCTTACAGCCCCCGTTGGAGAGGAGGAACCGGAAGAGAATAGAACATGGTATGTGGACGACGACGCCCCGGGGGGCGGGGACGGGTCCGAGGAGAGGCCGTTCAATAAGATCCAGGATGGGGTGGATGCGGCAGAGGACGGGGATACTGTTTATATTCAGGAAGGAACCTATTGTGAAAATATCGAGGTGTACAATCAGATCAACCTCATCGGCAAAGGATCAGGGGTGACCTTCATCGATGGGACAGGATTGGACAGCGACTACATATTGGATTTGAATGCTGACAACATCGCCATTGATAGCATCAGTATAATCAACAACGAGCAGGAGACAGATACGGGTGGAATAAGGATTTCGTCCGATGTACGGGAGTGTAGAATTGAGAATTGCACATTGTCAGGGAACGAGAATGCGATCTACGTCACGGGAAGGAATCACCGGATTGCCAATGACCTGATCGAGCAGAACCAGAATGGAATATGGATTGCGGACAAAGCGAATTGTTCAATAGACTCGTGCATCGTAAAGGACAATACCGGTTATGGTGTATATATTACAAATAATGCAAATTTAAGGGACAATCGCCTCAGCGGAAATGGAATGAACTTTTATTTGCCCGCATGGCCGTGGGGCTCATACTTCCCGGATATGGATGAAACGAATGTCATCAACGGCAAGCCTGTTTTTTACAGGACAAACTACAACGATTCTGTGATCGATGTGGATGACTGGAGCGTCATTTATCTGAGCGAATCATCCAATGTCGTGATCAGGGACGGAACACTGGGAGACAACGCATTTGGGATATTTCTGTGGAGGGTTGAGGATATAACCATTGAGAACGTGAAAACGAACAACACGAGGAGAGGGTTATATGTCTTCGCCGGTCGTGGAATCGACATCCGGAACTGCGAGTTTTCCAATTCCTCCGAGGCAGGAGCTTATGTAACTGCAAGATATGTAAATATGACATATTGCAAGTTTTTCGATGGTAAATCTTCTCGTGGTTTGCATTTGAACGATGGACGGGATGAGGGATATACAACAGTTGAAAATTGTACATTTCACAACTGGTCCACGGGTTTGACAATTCACAGGCACAACAACAATGTATTCAGCCACAATCAATTCAGCCAGTGCGGGAATGGAATATTCGAAAGCGGCTCCAATGATAACACGTTCACATACAACAGGATCGTTGATTGCGATGTGGGATTACATGTGTATCATCCCGGAACTGGTGGATCCGGGTACACAATAGTGAGAAACAATAATATTCATGGCAATGCGGAATACGGACTGGATCACACAAATCCTGACCAGACAGTGGACGCACGATACAACTGGTGGGGGGATCCATCCGGGCCGTATCATGAAGATGATA
>DAOVMN010000326.1 GCA_030630685.1 Thermoplasmata archaeon
AGTGCGAAAGGGTTATGGCGTTCACAAGTGCCTCAACTACCTCGGAGTCATCCCGGCCAAGCTCCTGGAGAAGGAGTGCATAGAGTGCTGTTTCGTATGGGTCATCGATCTCTCCCTTATTCCAGGCATCGGCAAGAGAGTTCAGTGAGGCTCCTAATCGGGAGGAGTCGAAACCCGAAACCGCTAAGGCATAGCTCACATAAAGGCCCATGACTATATGGTTCTCATCCATCCAGTGTGCGGGTGCCCAGCAGCCTTCGTCGTTCATCCGATCAAGGAGGGCATCCTGTGCTTCTTCCAGCACCTTATCCGAGACATGCAAACCAATATCCCTTGTTCTGGCAAGTCCGAAGAGCACATACGCGGTCATGAAACCATCGGTCTGGTCATTCCTCCACCAGCCCCAGCCCCCATCCGGATGCTGGTTCGAGAGGAGCTTGAGTATGCCGTGATAGATGTTCCGCTCGTATCTATTGCGCGTCTGCCAGCTCATTCCACCGGTGAGGGTGTAATGCTCGTACAGCAACACATTGGGAAGCAATGCGCTCATGATCTGCTCCGTACAACTATACGGATAGCCCCGGAGCATTCTTGCCCCTTCCTCGAGCAGCCCCCCGTATCCTACCGCCAGGCGCAGCACCACCTGTTCGGATCCGTTCACCAGTTCCGGGAGGAATTCCACCTCTTCACTAACGGAATCCTCCACGCTCCCGGTCAGGTGGATCGTCTTCAATGCACCGTTGGGTCGCACGAACATGTCCTTCCGGAGGGCATCGATATGATCCCCGAAATCCGTGGCTATGAGTGTGAGGTTATGCAGCCCATTCTCTAATACCTTCACCCTGAATTCCACCTCCTGTACGCTCATTTCCGGCATGGTCAGGTCGAATTCATTGGCACCGAAAACATTCAGCCAGGGTCCGGCTGTCAGGCCAATTTGGATGTTCATGGCATCGTCATTGAAGTTGTGCACCCTCGTTACAAGGGTGAACTCGTCATCCTGTGTCACCCTATGGGGGATATCCACATCCACGAAGAAGTCCTTGGATGTATTGAAATGGATTACCTTAACAGCACCAAAGCAGGTGTCAGTGATGACGAGGAGCTTCACACGCCATCTTGCGAGGTTATCCGGAAGCTTGATGGCCCATGAATATGTACCGTTCTCCACTTTCAGCCCGGCAGCCCAGTAAGCGGTCTCCCTGAAATCGCTCCTGATTTCTGTTTCTTCCAGTGCCTGGCCGAGGTCGTCGCCCAGTGTGGCCTCGCCTGGCATACCGAATACTCCATCGGCGGAATTCTTCATATCGTATCTCTCTTCATCATACTCTGGACTTCCATTCCCCACAGTAATCTCCTCGAACTCGGGCCAGTAACTCTCGGTGTGATTCACCAACTCCTCCGGAGACCAGGAGACATAGGCGAAGTTGGCTCGAAGGCGGTAGTAGCGTTCCTGTTCGTATGGGGCATAATATCTTGAGAAGAATGGGCTTTCATCTGAATCCTCCTCTAACTCGAAGACCGCAGAATCCACGATTGAGAGTCCAACAAGAAGGTCCGGGACGGGATTCCCAAGCTCGTCCGTTATCGTGAGGTTGAGCCTTGCAAGTTCCCCTGGTTCATAGGTATCCTTATCCAATGTGAGGTTGACAATAAAATCCGAGAAATCCTGCCGGAGGCCCAGGAAATCGCTCACAATCGAGCCAAAATCTGATATAAAATAGGCCCTTACATCTACAGAATGACGATAATCTGCTGTGGGGATGATCATGTCGAGGTCCGAACCGTCTAAAAGGACAGAATACATCGTAAGCGAGCGGCCTGTGACCACGTCCACGTAGAGCCATTTTCCCGAGGCATTGGAAGTGGAAATATGGATCGGTATATCATCACCAGCCTTGTAACTTTCTACAGATGAGGTCATCCGGATTCCCTCATCCCTGGTATAAACCTGGATCTTGTGCTCCACTACCGTGTTATCAAAGGTCGCGGTGATGAGATAGGTGCCGGCAGGTATATGGCCTGGGATAGATAATGTGATCCTTTCCTCGTTTCCGATCACCCCCGAGGAGACGAAAACTGGTATCGATGTCGAGGAGACCCGGTATTCCGTGGTGATGGGCCTCAGATAGTTGACCCGCAAGGTGTAGTTCGTCTCTATCCACTCCTGCTCGACGAGGTCATATTCCCCGAAAGCGATCTCTACCTCCTCCCCTGCGGTGTAATCCGTGCGCTCGGTTGCTATCCTTCCCATGAGCCTGTGAACCACGAACTTTCCCTCATTCGACACAAGAGACGGATCATCTGCTAATTGCGCAGTTACGGAGAACCACAGGAACTCATCATGTAGCAGTTCCTCGTAGGGTATCCTGTCCCTCACATCGAATCCATATTCTCCGTTCTCATCGGTTTGCGCTTCAAAGGAGAAGCTTCGTTGGGTATCCTCCGGGTCATTGGCAATAATGGTGATATTCAAACCTACCTCTGGAATCGGTTCACCATCGTCGATCAAGCTGACCACACACGGGATTCTCTCGTCGGGGAGGTAGGTTGTACTGCTCAGGTTCAAAGATAGCTCCGCCCCAACCGCATTGAAACCGGTACTGAGGATGTGTGCTGCCTCGCACTCGTGTCCGAAGCGATCCGAGAATCCTGCCATTATTTTCATGTTCCCTGCATTCGCCGGAACAAGGAAAGTTAGGTTGGCCCACCCGTTCTCCACCTCCACTGTTTTATGGATCGGGAATTTCCCGTTTTCATCCCCCTCACTTTCTATGAATAATCGATCGCTTCCATAGTAGTAATCCCAGTATCTGTAATAGTACCGATAGGGTCGATATTCCGTTACAGTAAACTCTACCGTTCCCTCGGTCACAGGTGCCCCGAACATGTATTCCACCCTTACCGGGACGGTCACATTTTCCCCTAAGACTGCTTCGGTGGGCGCATCCTCAAAGGTGATCCTAATTTCAGGGAGATCGTAATCCTTAACCTCGAAATAGGTGGAAAAGGTCCTGCCTTCACTCTCTAATTTTATCTTGTACCTCCCCCACGGAAGCTTCCCAGGGAGGGAGAAATCCACGCTTCCCTGGCCGTAGGAGTTCGTGGATGTCCGGGTTTTTATGATGGTTCGGTCATAAGGGTCGATGAGCCTGACCTCCAGCTCCAAACTCACCGGACTAACGGAATCGGCATTCCCGATCAGGAAACTCGCATGAACCGTATCCCCACCCCGATAGATGGGCTTGTTGAGGGTGAACCGGCAATTGCTCGTCTCGCTCCGTAAACTGATGCGGTA
>DAOVMN010000338.1 GCA_030630685.1 Thermoplasmata archaeon
AGGCAACAAAGGAAACATTGGACTCTTGCAGAAGCTCCGGAAATCACTCTGAAAGAAACCTCCACTAATCAAAGGACATTGGAATCATTCTGTACCTAAATCCGATGTGACGCCACCCCCATTTAGGGGGTGGTAGTTCACAAGCCGACCAAAAAACTTATACCCCCAAACCCATAGCTTGCTGCATGAAGTACATCGTTGTGACAGGTGGGGTCCTTTCCGGGCTCGGGAAGGGCATCACAGCCTCCTCGATAGGCCGCCTTCTCAAGTCCCGCGGATTCGAGGTTACAGGTATAAAGATCGATCCGTATCTGAACTGCGATGCCGGCACCATGAGCCCGTTCCAGCACGGTGAGGTGTTTGTCTTGGTAGACGGGGGAGAGGTGGACCTCGACCTTGGGAACTACGAGCGATTCCTTGACACCGATCTCACAAGTGACCACAATATCACCACAGGGACGGTCTATCGGTCTGTCATCGAGAAGGAGAGAAGGGGAGACTACCTCGGTCAAACCGTGCAGATCATCCCTCATATCACCAACGAAATCAGGGACCGCATCAAATCCGTTGCAAAGAAATCAGGGGCGGATATCGCGATCGTCGAGCTCGGGGGAACTGTCGGTGACATAGAAAGTATGCCCTTCCTCGAGGCGGTGAGACAGCTTCATATCGAGGTAGGCCACGAGAACCTCCTGTTCGTTCATACCACACTTGTACCTGTTATAGGTGTCGTGGGGGAGCAGAAGACCAAGCCCACACAGCATTCAGTAAAGGAGCTCAGGGAGATCGGGATTTTACCTGACATTATTATCGGGAGGGCAAAAAAGCCCCTTGAAGATGAGATCAAGCAGAAGATATCCCTGTTCTGCGATGTACCTGTTCATGCTGTGATCAGTGCACCGGATGCCCGGAACATCTATGAGGTACCCCTGATACTCAAGGAGCAGGGCATCACGGAATTTATCCTCGAAAAAATGAGATTGAAGCCCGGCAAGAAGGACCTCGAGGCCTGGAAAGGCTTTGTCTCAAGGCTCATTGCTCCCTCGAAATCCGTGAGCATAGGACTCATTGGAAAGTATACCCATCTCAAGGATTCCTACATCAGCGTCACCGAGGCACTCTCCCATGCGGGGGCAAAGGAGGACACCAGAATAAACATCGTCTGGGTGGAAGCGGAAGAGATAGAAAAGGAAACACACAGTGAATCCTTAGAGGCCGTACACGAGCACCTGAAGGACGTGAACGGCATCGTCGTGCCCGGAGGGTTCGGGGAGCGAGGGACCGAGGGAAAGATCAATGCCATCGAGTACGCTCGCACACGCAACATTCCATTTATCGGGCTCTGTCTTGGTTTTCAGCTCTCCATAGTGGAGTTCTCAAGGAACGCCCTTGGCCTGAGAGGAGCGCACGGCTCGGAGTTCGAGGATACCCCCTATCCTGTCATCGATATCCTTCCGGAAAATATCGGGATCAAGAACATGGGCGGGACCATGCGCCTGGGCCACCAGAGGGTCCTCATAAAGAAAGGCACGCTTGCGGAGAATATCTACGGTGCAACCGAGATAATGGAGAGGCACAGGCACAGGTACGAGGTCAACCCGGATTTTATCGAGAGGATCGAGAAGGGAGGATTGGTATTCTCTGGGAAGGATGAGGTGGGCATCCGGATGGAGATCTGCGAGCTTCCTGACCATCCGTACTTCATTGCCTCTCAGTTCCATCCCGAGTTCAAATCCAGGCCCATGAGACCTGCTCCCATGTTTCATTATCTGGTGAAAAATGCGCTGGTGTTCAGGGGGAAGAAATAGGTCAAGCTGGAATGAAAGAAGTTGATTCGATTGTCAGTGATTATCACGAAACATTTTTAAGGAATTTGTGCGCCTTATGATTAGAGGTTTTGTAGTTAGAAATGGCCAAAATCAAGGTTCATTCAAATGAAAGCACAACCTCAGGAGGAAAAAAATGGCAAAATGGAAATATCCAAAACCAATGAATAAAACCGTTGCTTCAGTTTCAAAGACCGTTTTAAGCATAAAACGGGGTTACGAGGCAGCAAGGCATCCATTATCTTTCGCGATGGAAAAATCGTTGAGCTATACTTCACAATGGGATAAAAAACGGCGCGTTGGAAATATCAGAAACAGATCTCAATATTTCGATAAAAAAAGTAAGAAATGGATAAAGATTAATCCAAAAACGAATGAGACTATTTCAGTCAAACAAACTCCAGGCAAATACAAAAAAGTTGCAGTCAGAAAAAACCGTCAGGAAGATCGAAGAGATAATGATTCCATATTCCGGAGAAAGTAAAAATGCAAATATATTTAAACGGGGGAGATGATCATGGAAGGCATCAGATTTGTAACCGATGAAAGGGGGTACAGAACCGCTGTACAGATAGACCTCAATATCTACGGCGAGCTCTGGGAGGACATTTATGACACCCTTCTGACCAGTATGAGGAAAAATGAACCCAGGGAATCTCTGGAATCTGTGAGAAAGAGGCTGCTGAAGGATGGAAAACTCAAAGGGTGAATACACAATTACCTTTGCGAGGTCTGCGAGAAAAGAACTTGAGGCACTGGACTCAAGAACTGTGGAAAGAATCTTTTCAAGGATTATAGCCCTCTCAAAGGAGCCAAGGCCAAAGGGATGTCGTAAATTAAAGGGAAACAGGGAACTGTGGAGAATCAGGGTTGGGGATTATAGAGTTATTTATTTAATAAATGATAGAGAAAGAATTGTGGATGTGGTTGTTATCAGAAGCAGGGGCACAGCCTACCGATAATAAAACTGAAGTTCCATCCCGAGTTCAAATCCAGACCCATGAGACCTGCCCCCATGTTTCATTATCTTGTGAAGAATGCATTGAAGGCCAAGGAAGGGAAGTAAGCGAAAGAGGTGAAAACCTCCTAATGGAAATATCCTTCATGTACAATTCAAAAACAATAACTATATTTATAAATCATCTTACTCCTTAAACTATGATGATGCCTATGAAACCCCACATAAAAGCCTTGTTCGGACTCCTGTTCGTTGTTGTAGGTTTCTTTCTGCTCGCCCTTGCCGCAAAAGAGACCAGTGCAGCTACCATCACCGTGGATGATGGTGGTGGGGCGAATTACACGAGTATACAGGATGCGATCGATGCGGCAGAGG
>DAOVMN010000351.1 GCA_030630685.1 Thermoplasmata archaeon
AGAGGGAGGGATGGTGGGGTGTGAATGATGGATTGACACGAGCTATTACTGGTTGTATGGCCGGAACACGATAGACCACGGACATCAAGTGAAAACTTGTTTTCGCTCCGATTGACCCCGCAGGGGTCGATAAGGCGTGAGGAACAAAGTTCCGAGGTCCGGTTGACCCGGAGGGTCGATGAGGCATGAGCAGCCAGAGGCTGCGATTGCCGGCTAGCACGCAGTGCTGGCAAGGCGTGATGCAGCGGATTTTCACGGATTGTTTATGGTGGTCTTGGGCTGGGGAGTTGAATGTGATTTTATGATATGGGTGCCGGGGACGTGAGGGGACAGAGATTTCAGGGAGGGGGCCCCGGGGGCGGCGTGGGGGATGGAGAAGGGAGAAGGAAGGGGCGTGGAGGATTGGGGTGGTTGTTCACTTATAGATTAAAAGAAGGAAATATTTATTAAGAATCTGAGGGTTGAAGCAACATGCCAGATATCGATCGACTGAAAAACAAGGTTAGTTTGAACTGGTTATTATCAACCATGTTATCGATTATCGGTTTTTTGCTGTTAATTTTGATTTCAATTTTCGTTATTGTCGAGATCATACTCGATATTCCTGTAAAGATCGATTATCATCCTTCGCCTGTTCTTGTGGCTCTTGTTATTCAAATCATAACATTAGTAGTAGTCTTGTTACTTGTGTGGCATACGATTTCATTCTCTAAAAAAACCCTTGAAGCACCATATTTAATCGAAGGCACCAAAAAGCATACAGAGGCATTATTGAAAATCGCCAAGGATTGGGAAAAATCAGTTGTTGAACATACCCCTGCAAATGTTATGAGAAAAGAGGAACCAAAGGAAGTATCTTTTGAAAAAAATAGATTATTACAACATCTGATTGATTTTCATCTTCCTGATATCCTTAGGAATCTGCCGGATAAATGTAATGAATTTAATAGTTTAAATTATCGGTACGAGATATTATGCTTTGAGTTGATCAAAAAGATCTCAAAAGATGTAGATAATAGAATAGGAAATGAATCATGGGTTGGACAAATTGAAAGAGCACGAAAATTTATAGAGATTGCATATCAGGGTTTGATCTCTAATATTCGAGATGGAAGTTTCAATTACGATAAAAATAATTTAGAATTCGAATGTGGTGGAGATATATTACGAATTAAAGAAATAATAATAACTAAAGAAATAATAAATAATGAGATAACCTACCACCAAGAAAAGTACTCACATCCAATTGCTTCATGCGCCGATCCTTCGGACAAAGAAAAAATGAAAACAATCTTTATTGATTCTGTATTCGGGATAGAATATTTCGAGAAAAATAAAGATCGAATCACTCAAATAATCAGACTTGAGAAAAAACTGGATGAGCTGTATAAAGAGATTAAAGAAGATTTTGAGTATTTAAGTTGGTTTCCCTTACTTCCTGATAATGGCTGCCCGATATTAAACAAAATTGTGAAAATATAATGTTGGCATCCGGGAAAGATTTAATACGGCATCCCAACTCGCCCGCCCTGAAAACCCCGGTTCTCGGAGGTGAAGCACTATGATAGATTACGTCCATCCTGAAAACGTCCATGAAACCATTGGAAAATTCATGCTGGCAGACGGTTTCCCGATAGTCATAGACCTGAACAAGAGCCACGGGAGCTGGCTCGTGGACAAGCACACAGGGAAGGAATACCTTGATCTGTTCGCGTGCTTCGCCACCATGTCCGTTGGGTGGAACCATCCAGATATCTTGGAGATGAAGGAGGAACTCGGGCGCATTGCCCTGAATAATGTTACAAATTCCGATCTCTACACCCCGGAGATGGCATGGGCTGTGGACATCATATCCCGGATCGCCAGGCCGGAGTATCTCGACCACCTCTTCTTTATAGCAGGCGGCGGCTTAGCAGTGGAGAACTGCCTGAAGACCGCCATGGACTGGAAAGCTCAGAAGAACCGGAAGACCGGTGCCGTACCTCATGGGGAAGAAAAGGGACACCAGATAGTACACTTCCACGAGGCCTTTCACGGGCGCACGGGCTACACCTTGAGCCTCACCAATACAAATCCTGTTAAAACAGACCTTTATGCCAAGTTCGACTGGCCGCGAATAATCAATCCTGTTCTGAACTTCCCCATAGATGGGCATGAGATTGCAAGAGTGAAAGTGCTGGAGGAGCAGGCCATCAACGAGATCCACGAGGCGGCGGAGAAGAACAAAAACGATATCGCAGGCATTATCCTGGAGCCCGTTCAGGGCGAGGGCGGGGACAATCATTTTCGGCCTGAGTTCCTTGTGAAGCTCGGGAGGATAGCGGACGAGATCGATGCCATGCTCATATTCGACGAGGTCCAGACCGGTGTGGGCCTCACGGGAAAGATGTGGGGTTATCAACATGCAGATATCAAGCCGGACGCCATCGCCTTCGGGAAGAAGATGCAGGTCTGCGGCATGTTTGTTGGCCCGAAGGTTGACGAGAACGAGAACAATGTCTTCACCGTAAGCAGCCGCATAAACAGCACCTGGGGCGGTAACCTCATCGACATGGTTAGGGGGGCGAAATACCTGGAGATCATCGAAAAGGAGAAACTCGTGGAGAATGCCGCAAAGGTTGGTAACTATTTCCTGAAGGGGCTGAACGAGCTCTACGATGATGAGCGCGTCACCAATGTGCGAGGGCGCGGGCTTATGTGCGCCTTCACCCTACCGGACGGGAAGACTAGGGATGCCTTCCGCAGGGCCGCCATGGAAATGGGGTGTATCGTGCTTGGATCAGGTACGAGGAGTATCAGATTCCGGCCAATGCTCAACCTGACAGAAGAAGAGGCGGATGAAGGGGTAAGGATGTTGGGAGAGGCTCTGAAGAAAATCTGACAATGAGATCAAACTTCAGGGCTCTGTGTTGCAAGTTTGCAGATAAGGAACTGAAATTTTGCGTTTGTGGCCATATTTTGGAACACGGATGACGCGGATTAAGAGTGAAAACTTGTTTTCGCTGCGGATGACCTTTGGTCGTCAAGCCGGATGAACACGGATCAATGAAA
>DAOVMN010000151.1 GCA_030630685.1 Thermoplasmata archaeon
GAACATCGTGTCCACCAGCTACCCGGTTACCATCGGTAACACGAACGACATCAATAATCAGAGGGGGTTTGATGGCAGGATAGACCAAGTCCGCATCCTCAACTATGCCAAGACCGGTTTTGGTGGTGGCGTTGTGATAAACGAGGTTGGATTTACCGGAGCCAATAAATACATTGAGCTGTACAATAACGCTGGTTCAACTGTGAATATTGGCGGCTGGACGTTCAAAAATGAGGATGGCCCTCTCCTGGCCCTGGATAACGATAAGAGCGTTTCGGCAGGACAAACCCTGAAACTTGAGGAGACAACCTATCCCAATCTCGATAATCTTGATGCTGCAGATTATGTCATCGCCTATGATTTGGACCCGGATAACGATAATATCGATGAAAATAGCGAGGGATATCAGTGCTGCGTGGACTTCGTGGCATGGGGCGCAAGCCCGGGCACTGGCGATGCAAATGCTGTTTCTGCTGGCTTGTGGACCGATAACGATTTTGTTAGTGTTGGAGCGGGTGATTCTGGAGTTAGGCTGAAGGATGATGGCAATAACGACGAGGCAAAGGCTGATTGGCAGGCGATTCCATCCTGGTGGAATACCGACTGGAATTACAGGAAAAAGATAACGATAACAGAAAACTCAGGTTCCACTCTAACTAACTATCAAGTTAAGCTCGATGTAACCTATGATTCAGATATGCAATCAGATTTTGATGATTTACGATTTACAGATAACAGTAACACCGAGTTATCCCATTGGCGAGAGAGCTATACTGCAAGTTCGTCTGCAGTCTTTTGGGTGAAAGTTCCATCCATTCCAGCCTCAACCACTACAGACATTTACATGTACTACGGTAATCCATCCGCCAGTTCTGCGAGCGATGGAGATGCCACGTTCGAGTTCTTTGATGATTTTGAGGGGATTTCCCTTGATTCAAATAAGTGGACAGAGGATGCGGTCAATAACATAGACCATACAATCAATAATTACTTCAGGTTTGAAGGTGGCACCACCTCGACCTGGATATATGACGGAACAGATACCGGATGTCAGCATCAAGCAAAGTGGACGCCTATTTCCAATTTTGCCATTGAGTGGGATTCCGAGCTTAATAATGCCTGGAGTGATGGTAATATGGGCGAAGGTTACGTTGGCTTAATCGCCGACGATAACACCGTAGTAGTTGTTGCCGGCCATGACGACTGGTCGCCAAGCTCCTATAAGTCTCGCAGAGGTATCGTCTCCGAAGTTAGCGGTACGCCCAGCGGAGCGTATAGCCACCATTCCAGCGGTCACTATGATAAAATTTGCACCGATACCGATAAGACGAACTTCAAAATCACTAAATATGGGTCAACTGTTAAGGTGTATGACGAGGACGGACTTGGTTTCACCGTTACTATTTCTTCTTCAGTTTCGAAAGTGTCCCTAACCGCTGGAGTTTGGGGCGGTATGTTCCTCGATTGGGTAGAAATAAACAACCTGAGAACTCGCAAATACACCTCGTCTGAGCCGACAACTGCTTTTGGCAGCGAGCAACCCAAAGGAATGGATGTAGTGGTGATAAACGAGGTGATGTACAAGCCATCTGGTAGTAATGAAGAGTGGGTAGAATTATACAATAGCGGTTCGGAATCCGTAAACATCGATGGTTGGGAAATTACTGATGAGGATGATGGAAATAGGTATGCAATTCCAGACATTCCAGATTTTCCATCACATAATTATGTAGTGATCCATTATACAACCGGCACAGATGAAACGAGTTTCGGACAGAGTCAATCTAGTGCTCTACACCTCTATACCGGTAGCTCGGGTATTTATACCGATACTGATCAGTGCTCTTTATATACCGGCAGCACTCACGATAGCACGACGATAGTAGATTTTGTTGCATGGGGGGGTGATCCTTATGCAGATGATTGTTCCGCTGTAGGTGCTGGGATCTGGGACGATGGAGATTTTGTAAACACAGGTGCAGGTGGACTTGATATCCAAGCCGGCGATTCAATCGGCAGAGACTTGTCATCTACTGATACCAACCAGCCTGCCGACTGGCATAAAGATGGCGGTAATGGTTCTCCCACGCCCGGGCAACAGAACACTCCAGAGTTCTCCGACGTTTATATCCCGATAATCGCCATCGTTGCTCTCTTCGTTGTATTCCGGAAAAAACGGAGGAAAGATTATCGCGAAAAATCAACTCAACACAATCTTTAAATAGAAACACAATCCATCACTACATCACAACAACAAATCTCTTTGAGGTTATAAAAATGCTCGAGTTAACGATTGAAATCCCAAAAGAATTGGAAATAGGAGTTAAAGAGTTGAAGAAAGAGGAATTAAACCGTATAGTTTGTGAAGCATTGAAAGAAAGATTAAGCGAAGAGCTAATGTTCAAAATTGCAGATGATTTATTGAAAGAAAGCAGACTTACCGATGATTTTGCATCAAAACTTGGGAATGAACTTAAGAAACGAGTTGCTAAAAGGTACGGGCTTTGAATGCAAATCAAATCTGAACTTCCCAGACATTTGGTTGTTGATGCTAGTGTTTTATTCAAAAAAAATCCAGTGCAAAAAAGCTTAGAGTCTACCTCGAAAATTATTCCAATAATCGCCATCGTTGCCCTCTTCGTGGTCTTCAAAGGAAAACGAAAAAGGATAGGTAAACCTAACGGACCGTGTTAAATAAACACATTCATGAAAAAACAGCGCTGCATCAAAATCTTACTCTTCTCTATTCGCCACGTCACAACATAATCCCACAATTCGGACAAAGATTTTTTAACTCCCTTGAGAATGGAGGGACATGTTCACCTTCTTTTATCCCGGCTGGACCTTCCCGTCCATCTCCGTTACTGGGGCATCCTGCGAGCTTAACTGCCTTCACTGCAACCACCACTACCTTAAAGGGATGGTCAATGCCGGCACCCCGGAGGCACTCTACTCCTTTCTAAAAAGACTCACTGAGAATGGGGGGATTGGAGCATTGATCAGCGGCGGAAGCACTCACGAGGGAAAGGTTCCTCTTGCTCCATTTCTTCCAACCCTCGCCAGGATAAAGAAGGAGACCGACCTCATCCTGAACGTGCACACAGGTTTTATCGAGAAAAACGAGGCTGAAGCCCTATTTGAGGCAGGAGTGGATGTTGTCTCTTGTGATGTTGTGGGTGACCGGGAGACCGCTCAGAAAGTCTACGGTTTGAACAAAGGCCCCGAGGATCACAAGGAAACGCTTTGCGCCCTGAAGGAGGCAGGGATCCCGTACATCGTTCCCCATGTCACAGTAGGACTTCATTTTGGAGACCTAAAAGGGGAATCGAATGCGCTGCGAATGATCAGGGAGGTAATCACTCCGGATTCCATTGTAATCAACGTGCTCATCCCCACGAAAGGCACCCCGATGGAATCATTCTCCCCCCCGAGCAACAAGGATGTTCTTGAGGTTATTCGGAAAGCGGTAGAGCTCTTTGATGTCCCGGTGTGCCTTGGCTGCATGAGGCCCAGGAATAACCCGGAGCTCGAGGTACAGGGGAGGGAAATGGGCCTGGCCGGGATCGTTCTCCCAACCAGGGGGGGACGAAAGGAGATCGAGAAGAAAGTGGAGTGCAGGGTGGCGGAGGTATGCTGTGCGGTCCTTCCTCTCCTCGATAACATGGTGAAAAACATTTAAATAATCCATCCTTTATGACCAATGGTGAAATTCAGAAAAGAGCGAGACATCCTGGAGTTTCTCCCGATAGCCCTGTATTCCACAGCCATGGTGGTCAAGTCAGGAGGCTCACTTGAGAAAGGGCTCCAGTTCGTTGCGACACGGGATTTTGGCAGGGTATCTCGTCTCTTTCAGAGGGTTCTGGATGTTGCACTGATGGATACCCTCGAGAAGGGGCTGGATTCCATCAAAGAGGAAAGCAATAATCGATGCTATCGTGAAGCACTCATCACCATGCAGCAGTATGCACGATACGGGTCTTCCGTGGGTGATAGGCTTGTGGCGATCGGCAACATGATGGAGAGGGAGGCGGTGATGAAAAGGAGGAATCACCTCATTCGGGTGAAGAATTCTCTTGTCACCCAGACCCTTGCCCTTCTCTGTGCCATTCCATTCTTGCTCATCGTAATTACCCTTGTTCTTACGCGACCATTTGCCATGCAGCAGGGGGAACCACCGCTCCAAAAGGAGCATGTGGAGATGATGATCTATTGCTGGATCGCTCTCCTTGCCATTGCCTATCCTATCCTTTACGTTTCCTATATCTACCGGAACCCGGTGTTTATGACTCCAAGGTTGAAGGATCTCCAGCGGATGTTCGGAAGCGGACTCGACGGTCCGATATCCCGGTTCCTGGATAATGTTGCGAATCATATCGAGATGGGATGGTCTTTGGAAACGGCCTTTCCGCAAGCTCTTCCCTACCAGTTGTCAACACACGTGTCCGGGGACGAAATATTAGTGAGGAGGGCAATTCTGAGCCTCTCTGATCCCAATCTCACTTTTAGTCAGGCCCTCCATGGGTTTGCAGGTCTTGTAAATCACAGGAAGTTCGATCTCAGCGTTGAATTCATTGATCTGGCCCGGAAAAACAAATATGCTTCGGTGGGTGAAACGCTTCATTTACTGGCCGATTCCTTCTGGAAATCACATATCACTGCTCAGCACTATCAGACAAGCGCAACCATTCCCGCCGCCGCCTCCTTGCTCCTTAAAGGTGGTGCCATGTTTTTCCTTGGAGGTCTCTTCCCGTTCTTTCTGCCTCTCCTTTTCTTCTTTTTTTTGGTGGATGTTGTCCTGATAACCCTTGCCCTGCTTTAGTACCAATGTGGATATCCAGCCAAACCCTTTTAAGGGCATATTGGAATCCCTTCGGTGGTAATCTCTTCTACTTTCCCAAAGCATCTCGCAAAATATTGAAGAGAGTGGTTGTTCTCCCAGATTATTGTGTTCGGTCAAACGGACTCAACCCCAATCTTTAAATAATCCCGCTTTCCTTCCCTATCCAATGGAAGTAAAGGCGAAAGAGCCTGAGGCAAAATGCATCACGGAAGGAGGCACCAGACTCCTTATCCCGGAATACCGGGAGGTCAAGGGCCCCTCTAACTCCAAGATGAAGGTATTCTACAACCCCGTGATGTCCGTTAACAGGGATTTCTCCGTTTTATTTTTCTCTACCACAAGGGAAATAAAGAGGGCATTGGACGGGCTTGCCGCCTCGGGTGCTAACGGGATACGGATCAAGCACGAAACAGAGTATCCGGGAGAGATGCACCTCAACGACAGAAACCCGGATGCGGTAGAGGTGATGAAGAGGAACGCCCTGCTGAACAATGTGGGGATTAAAATCCATAGGGAGAATCTCAATACCCTCCTTGCTCAGAACTACTACGACCACATCGACATCGATCCCTTCGGGAGCCCGGTGGAGTTCGTTTCCCAGGCATTTCAGGCCATCAGAAACCGCGGCATTCTCGCCATCACCGCTACGGATACCGGAGCGCTCTGCGGAAGCTATCCCAAGGCCTGCCTAAGAAGGTACGGTCTCCGGAACCGCAGGGGACCCTTGACCCATGAGACCGGCCTCAGGGGACTTCTTGGTTATCTGGTGAGACAGGCCGCTTTGCACGACAGATACATCGAGCCTATATTCAGCCAATCCATCAATCACTATTATCGGGTTCATTTCAGGGTCAGAAATGGTGCGAGGATAGCGGACAGGATGCTGGGCGAGCTTGGCTACCTTTCCCTGACAGATATAGGGTTCAGGACCATCGGTTATTCGGAGCTGACGGAAAAAGAATGGAAGACCCCGCCCTCGGGGCCATTTTATTTAGGGAAGCTTCATAATAAAAGAGAGCTCGAAAGTATGATCGGGAATGTGGAGGGCGTCCCATTGCACAACCCAACCCGGGTGATCAAGGGCCTTGAGCTTTACATGGGAGAAGCCGAAGCACCACCGTTTTACTATGAAACGGACAGGATATCCTCTTATCTGAAGTGCTCCTCTCCC
>DAOVMN010000308.1 GCA_030630685.1 Thermoplasmata archaeon
CAGTGAATTTACAAATGAAATTTTTCAACCAATGAACGACAAAGGTTATATATTGTTTTGAATTAACACTAATGGAGGATTGCGGCCGGGTGCCTCACTAAAGGGCATTTCATCCGTATCAATCCTATCATCGAGCGTGATAATTATGAACAGGAGCCAACTTCATTCAAACGCATTTGCCCTGACATTCAGCCTATTGATCGTACTATCCAGCCTTTCTGCTGTGAACCTACCATTGGAGACCGTGGGTGCGGAACCTAATCGTAGCGGTAGTGATATCCAAGTTGTATCACACGACGATACCACCAACAGTCTAAGTCTATCATGGAGCATTGTAAATGATACTGAACGGATTCATGTAGTATATAAGACTGAAACCCATAACGATGGTAGTCAAATATATTATATTAATAAGACAATTACAGAGCCATGGTCAAATGCTCAAGCTGAGTTGGTCTCTACCGACCAATCGACATCGAATCGAGCATTTTATCCCACAATAACTGTGGACAGTGACAACGTTTATGTAATCTGGGAAGATGATTATGATTATCCAACAGAAGGTGATGGAAGCAATAAGGATATTTTCTTCAGATCTCGTCCTATTAATAGTGGAAATTGGGGTCCAGTTGAATGGGTATCTTCTGAGGATCCCTTTTCGGCAAAACATTCATCCACAGTAGTAGCAGGTGGATATGTACATGTTGCTTGGGTGGGTAATTTTAATCATGTTGTTTACAAGAAAAAAATGATTGGAGGATTATGGCCTGGCTTCACAGAAACTGTACACGACCCTGAACCCAGCTGGGAGCCGGAATATGTCACTATTACTGCAGATACACGTTACGGAGATAATCAACGGGTCCATGTAACATGGGATGACTGTAAGGAGGGAAATGAAGGTAAGATCCAATACAAAAATAAGACGGTGACTTCATTAATTTGGTCTGATCTTGAAACGATATGGCATCGAAAAGGAATTGAGGACTTTCCCAATGACCCTCAAATAGTAGCAGATGACAAGAAGGTGTATGTTGCTTGGGAAGATTATACTAATAATGAATCTGCTGATATGGATATTTTATTTAAACAGAAGTCAATCGATAACAGTTGGCCTTCCGATGATCCAGAAATCGTATCGAATGGTAGTGATTCCGCTTCTCCATGGGCTGCAATTGCTGTAGACTCGAATAATGTTTATGTCGCATGGAGGGAGGCGGGTGGGAAACATATATATTTCAATAGAAAGTCTATTACTGATACCTCATGGCCTGTGATCTCAGACTGGAATAGAGTCTCGCCTGATGATAACAGTGGGTCACATAATCCTTCGATCTCATGTGGTTCCGATAATCATTTAGATATTGTTTGGTGTGATTTAAATGGCTATTATGGTGGTAGTGATGATGATATATTACACAGAAGTTATACATTTTGTAAGGAAAGCAACATCTGGTATGTGGACGACGATGCCCCGGATGGAGGGAACGGGAGCCTGGAGAGGCCGTACAATAAGATTCAGGATGCGATTGATGCTTCTGAGAATGGAGACACGATTCTAGTTGCTGAAGGGATCTACAATGAGAGTGTGGTGGTAAATAAACCTGTCAATCTGACAGGAGGGGAATCGACCACAGTTAGTGGAGACGGCTCAGGCTATGGGTTTTATTTGAATAGCATATCCGGCGCCAAAATCGAATCCTTTCAAATCGAGGGTTTTGAATATGGAATTGGTCTATTTAACTCAGACGATAACATTCTAACAGATATCATTGCCTCAGACAACGAGTATGGAATTTACCTCAAAGACAACGCCGACTACAGCACCATAACCGACAGCACCTTCTCGAACAACAGTGAATCCGGAATCTACCTATCTCATTCAGTACACAACACCATAACTGACATCACAACATCGAATTCCGTTAATGGCCTGCACGGGATCGCTCTCTCGACTTCTGATTATAATACCCTAATCAACATCACTACCACAGACAACGAGGAGAATGGAATCTACCTATTTGGATCATATCACAACACCCTAACTGACATAGCATCGAACAATAGTAAGGGTGCAATCGAACTAAAAGGCTCAGGCTACAACACCCTAACCGACATCAATGCCTCGGACGGCTCATCTGGAATTTACCTCTGGTCCCACTCCAACAACAATTTCCTAACAGACAACATAGCCTCGAATAACAGTGGGACTGGACTCACCGTCAGCCTCTCCGATTACAACACCATAACCAACAACACCGCTTCGAACAACAATATGAATGGAATCAAGATCGGTATCGGATCCGATTACAACACCTTAACCAACAACACCGCTTCGAACAACACTATGAATGGAATCTATGTGAGGGACGAATGCCAATACAACACCCTAACCAATAACATCATCTCGAATAATAGTGAATCTGGAATCTATGTGTGGGACGAATCCAGTTACAACATCATAACCAATAACACTATTTCGGACAACGGAATCGGCATCTCCCTTTACTCCTCCTCTCATAACACACTTTCGAAGAATAATATGGTAGAGAATGGCATTTCGATAGAAGGTGATTCTTTGTTGTACTATAACACACACACCATAGACACCAATAATACAGTTAACGGGAAACCAGTCTATTATTACAAAGACACAAAAGGGATAACCGTTCCCTCTGGTGCCGGACAAGTCATCATCGCAAACTGCACAAATATGGTAGCAAAGGATCAAAACCTGAGCAATGGGAGCGTGGGCATCCTTGTCGCATACTCATCGAACATCACAATCCACAATAACACCTGCTCGAACAATCGTGAATCCGGAATCTCTCTCAGTAACTCCGACCAAAATATACTCACGAACAACACCTGCTCGAATAATATCAACGGTATTTACCTTTCTTCCTCATCTCATAACACACTTGCTAAGAATCATCTGGTAGAGAATGGTATTTCAATAGAAGGTGATTCTTTAGAGTACTTTAACACACACAGCATAGATACAACCAACACAGTCAATGGTAAGCCTGTCTATTATTTTGCAAACTCAGAAGGGATAACCGTTCCCGCCAATGCTGGCCAGGTTATCATTGCAAACTGTACCAAGATGGTGGTAGAAAATCAGTACCTGAACAACAGGAGCGGGGGTATCATTGTTAGATACTCATCGAACATTACAATCTCTAACAATAGCTGTTCGAACAACTCAGGGGGCATCAAACTCTACTTCTCTAATCACAATGTAATTTCCAATAACATTGGTTCTTCCAATGATATTGGTATCTATATAAAATATTCCGGCAATAACACCCTCGCGAACAACACCTGCTCGAACAGTGACTACGGCATCTCCCTTTACTCCTCCGACCACAACATTCTCAATAACAACACTTGTTCTAACAACCGCTGGGATGGCATCTACCTCTACGATTCCAATCACAACATAATCTCAAACAACA
>DAOVMN010000518.1 GCA_030630685.1 Thermoplasmata archaeon
CAGGGTACACCACCTTCTCATCTTCCCGGATCTGTCGGCTGTCGAAGAAACCATATCCCGCCTAACCGCCCGTGGAGAGAACCTCAAATCGGATGGACGACCCAAGCTGCGGATGACCGGAGAAGAGATAGCCGGACTGGCTCAGGAGGTTGATGCTCTTATCGGCCCATGCCATGCCTTTACCCCCTGGACCGCACTCTACGCCTACCACGAATCCCTTTCCGGCTCTTACGGGGAGATGGGACATTATATCTCTTTCCTTGAACTTGGACTCAGTGCGGATACGGATTATGCTGACCGGATCTCAGAACTCCGAAATCTGACCTTTCTCACTAATTCCGATGCCCACGGCCCGAGCCCTAACCGGATTGCAAGGGAGTTCAATCGCCTCGATGTGCGGGATGCCACCTTTGAGGAGCTCAAGCTTGCCATCCTCAGAAGGAAGGGTAGAAAACCTGTGTTGAACGTTGGCCTGCCTCCCCAGGAAGGAAAGTACAATGAGACCGCATGTATCAGGTGCTATGCCCACTACTCCCTAAAGGAGGCGGTGCAGAACAGATGGAGATGCACCAACTGCGGGAAGACCATCAAGAAGGGTGTGAGGGACAGGGTGGAGCAGCTTGCCACCAGCCGGGAACCTGTTCATCCGTCTCACCGCCCGCCCTATCTTCGATTGATTCCTTTGGCCGAGATCATTGCCCGGGCCATTGGCAGAGGCGTGAATACCAAGGGTGTAAAGCGGATCTGGGATTCCCTGGTGGGAAGGTACGGAAGCGAGATCAAGATCCTTGTGGATGCCCCCTTGGAGGAACTCGAGGGGAGTACCGGGGAGAATGTCATCCAAGCAATCGAGGCCTTCAGAACGGGTGAAGTAAGGTTCATTCCAGGCGGCGGGGGAAAGTACGGTGAGATACGTTTACCCTGGGAGGGGATTGAAGAAAAGCAAAAGGGACCGGTGCAGAAAGGTCTAATGGATTTCTGAGGAGAGGTTTTCGGGTGAAGGAATGCGCTATGAGGAGGTTATGAATAGGTTGGTATCCCTGAAAGACCCGAAAGCGGTTGAGGGGATGGCCAGATTCGGGATCAATCCGGAGAACAACCTCGGGATATCCGTCACCACTCTGAGAAAAATGGCCAGGAAGATCG
>DAOVMN010000113.1 GCA_030630685.1 Thermoplasmata archaeon
AGCCCCCGCCGTGCATGCATCCAGGTACTCCCGAGCCAAGGGTGAGCCATTCGATGAGTCTGGCAAGCTTGACCCTGGTCTCCGCGGAAGAATTTGCCTTGAGGTATTTCTTCAGAAGATGTCCGTATTCCGAATTATTGAGGTCCTCCCACGAAGGCATACAGCCCGTCTCTGCGATCCCGCCTCCGATATCCTGGGCAAGCCGCTTGGTCTCGTAGGGAAGTGTTGCAACATGCACCTTGTTCACGTTCGCAAGAAGCGGGTCACAGAGCCAGCCGCCTGAAGGGTGCTTTTTTCCCTGCACGCCGGCAGCGAGTCCCACGGAATAGGTTGTCTCGTTGTTGATAGCCATCCTGACAAGCTTGTCTGAAAACTTCTTCTCGGATATCCCGTTGGCTCTTGCCATAAGCGCACTTGCTCCCGCTATGACATCACCCTGTCCGGCTACGCAGGCACCGATAGCGCTTCTGTACGCCATGATGAAGTTCAACACCGCAGAAAGGGAATATTTGTACTCGCCTGCCATGAACACCCTCTCATTTGGCACGAATACATCCTCGAACAGTAGATAGCCCTGGGTGATCCCACCGATCTTCACGGGATTATCAGCTCCATCCTCGAAATCACGCATGTCGCTCGGATGTCTTGCCTCGACAACTGTCAGTCCTTCGATGTCCCTTGGAACCACGAAGGAAACAGCATAATGCGCATCCGCCTCCTTGTAGCCGGTACCCGGAAGGACGAACACCTCGTTGGCTGCTGCGGTTCCCGCAATCTGCACCTTTGCACCTCTCACAACGATTCCGTTCTCACGCTTCTCGACGATCCTGAGGTTCATGTCAGGGTCATCCTGGGCATGGGGGGGTTTGGTCCTGTCCCCCTTCGGGTCGGTAAGTGCGCCTGCTAATGTGATATCACGCTTCTGTGCATCGATCAGCCATGTCTTCAGGCGTTCGTGATAGTCAGTACCGAATTCCTTATCCATGTCATAGGTGGCCATGAACATTGCATTGATGGAGGTCCAGCCGACACATCGCCCGCCAGTGCAGGTTCCTGTCTTCTGGTACATCAATCTCTTGAGTTTCAGGTTGGCGACCATGTCCTCCGCATTCTTGACTATTGAAAGGTAGCGGGAGATGGTTTCTCCGGTGAGAGAAGAGGTGGTGGTGAGCATTTCTTTGTACTTTTCCTCATTCTGGAGTGCAAAGATCTGTGCATGACCTTCTATGGCCCGCTTCGTGGCCGGATGGGTCGTTACATCCTCTATGAGCTCCCCAAACTTGTAGATGTTAGGGCGCATTTCTTTAAGTGATTGTTTGTATTCTTCAGGTGTCTTCATGGTAATCCTCCGATAATAGTCAGGCATGCAGTCCTGGGGATTCTAAATAACCTTTTCTCGAGGCAAATACAGGAGATGGACCACTCACTCCTCATCATCCTCTAAGTGTTCAGCCTCCTCCCAGTCGATGAACTCCGCATCTGCAATCTTTTCTTCTCCATGGGCCTTCTCGGGAATCACCTTGCCCTTAAGGATTCTCCTTCCGGGCTTCCTTGGTACCTTACCTTCTTCCATCTCCTCTTTGCCTATATGACCGGGTATTCCAAGCGCACGGTAGTTCAATCCACCGTACTTACGGTAACCCGCGATCATCGAATAGATGGCAGGGAGCACAAGGAGTCCGGCAAGGAGGCTGTAGATGAGAAGGCAGGAGATTATGACAAAGAAGTTTCTCAGACCCGCGAAGGAGTACAAGGAAATAATGACCCCCGCGGTAACCGCCATGACTGTGGTGGAGGATGCCTCGACCATGCTCTGTCCTGTGCCCCGGGTGGCCTTAGAGATGCCGCCAAAGGTCACCCCTTCCTGATGGATCCTCTCGGACATGTGAACCGCAAAATCGATGCCTATACCGATGATGATGGTTCCAAGCATGGCAGTGAAGATGTTGGTATGAGACCCGGCTCCAAGCATGAGGAGGGGCTGGAGGAGCACCACCATGATGAGTGGGATCATGGCAATAGTTGATATCTTGAGACCCCGGAACAGAGAACGCAGCGTGAGCTTAGGTAATGAGAAGGCAATGGTGAGTGTGATGAATACAAGTATCGCGGAGAGACAGATGGTCCTGTACTGTGTGCCCAGGATACCGTCATTGATGGCAACAGAAACCGGTGCACCGCCGGTAAGATGGGACACGCTCCCTCCGGGCACCTCGTGGTCATGCCGATCTATCGCGGCGTTCACCTCGCGGATGATCTTCTTTGTGTGCCCGATATTCACATAAGGCATCTCGGTGTAGATAAGGGTCTTGGAATAATCGTCGTTCATGAGCATGCTTCTGGTCTCGTTGCTCAGGGTGTCGTAGAATATCTCGATGAGGGTACGGCGCTGTGCGTCGTTCAATACAGGGAAGTGGATCATCTCCCATGCCGAAACCTCGTAGCTCGGGAAGCCCATGCCTTGCATAATTCCACCAATAGGCTCAGGCATGTTAGAGCTATTGAATTTCATGGATTTCAGGAAATCCACCACTGAAAGAGCGGTGGTATTCTCTACCCTATCCACATCCTCCTCCGTGGCGTTCAGCGCATCCAGGAGATGGATATCCTTAACCGGTTCTATCTCTTCCGGGTTGCCCCTTACAATAATAATACCGGTCTGTCCTGCCTTGAAGCGCTCGGTGTACTCCTTGATCTTATCAAGGGAAACGATGTCTTCCGGTGCAGATTCATCCCCGCGTATGTCGGTGTGCATGGCACTGAGGTTGTAGATCGACAGCGAGGCCACGACCAGGGTGACCACGAGGATATAGAATCTCCTTTTTACAGGGAAATCCCCAACGCTCCTCCACATCCCCATCTCCTTCTTGAAGTATTTCGTGATAAGGGAGAGCGGCGGCACAAGCACGACTGTGAGGATGAATGCTGCGGTCATCCCGATGAATAGGGTAATGCCCACGGTCCGCATCGGGATGATCTCGGAGATCACCAGTGTGGTGAAACCTATTATTGTGGTAACGGTGGTGAGGAATATGGCCCTTCCCGTGGTCTTGTAGGTCCAGATGATGCTGTCTACCACATCGTATTCCTTGCGGAACTCGTTGATACGATTCGTGACATGCAGGGCATCATCCACGCTCAAGCCGATCAAAATAGGGGCCGCCGCCACCACCATCGGGGTCAGGGTCACCCCGGAGAGCTTCAACAACCCGAAGGTCCAGATGAGGGATAGGAGCACAGGTATGCCGGCTATGAAGACGATCTTCCAGGTGCGGTGAAAGGCGATGAGGATGGATATGACCATCACAAAAGCAAGGGGTATCATCTTAAGCAGGTCCTCATAGATCCTGTCTGTCACATCGTTCAGCACCACCACAAGCCCGGTCTTGGTCATGGTGGTGACAGGAAAGGGATGGAGTCTCTTGATCGCATTGATGGAATCGTCCACCCTGTCCATGAACTCCTTCTGGTCCACATCATGGGTGATCCCGATCACGATTGCAGCGGTGTCCCAGATGCCGTCATCATTGGTGTCCACCACCATCTTTTTCAGGGATTCGGAGGATTGGTTCACGATAGCGTTGATCCTCTGCTGGGTAGGGATAGCGTAGCGTCCTTGTTCCTTTACGAAGTCATCATCATGGTCTAAAAGAGGATGGCCGATCTGCTTCTCCACTGCCTCATAGAATCTGGGATAGGTGGAGTTGAGCTCCTTGATGACCATGGCAATGCTCAGCACAAACATTACATCATCGTTCCTTCCCCTGTCATTCTTGTCCCAGTCCAATGCACCATCCTCTATTCCGAAATCGTCGTCCCCCTCGATAAGGGACATCTCTAAAAGGACTGCACGATCCGTGATATTCACCTGATGTGAGGTATCAAACGCATTGGGGGTTTCCACATAGACGATGACGATATCCGTACTCCAATCCTTTCTTACTTCCTTCAGGATATCGGTAGCAGGATCCCCCTCGGGTAGATAGGCCTCGACATCCGCTGTCATGTTCTCCTGAAAGTGAAAAGCAGGCAAAAATAGTGGCAAGGTGATGAATATTGCAATGGCAACAGTTAACAGAGGCTTTGCTACGATAAAGGATACGAATTTCCGTGTGTAAACCATCTTGTCGATAATCTGTGCCATACCGGGTCCACACTTTTGATTTTATTATAAAGTTTTGTTATTATTCCCGAGGTTAAGAAAGCTGCAACAGGGCGTTTTCATAGGCTTTATATGTTCCCTCGTCAAAAAGAACAAAGGTAACCCGCTCCACAGTTCCATGTTGGCGGGAAAGAAAATCCCTTACAACGCGCATAGCCACAGATGCCGCCTGGTCAACTGGATACGCATACGCCCCGGTGCTGATCGAGGGAAAAGCCACGGTCCTTAGCGCCTTTTCCTCGGCAAGGTGAAGAGACTCACGATAACAACTGCTCAGGATTTCAGGCTCATTGCGGGTGCCTCCCCTCCAGATCGGGCCCACGGTGTGGATGACGAATCTCAAAGGCAACCGTCCTGCGGTGGTTATTACGGCCTTACCCGGTGGAAGTCGCCCGTGCGTCTTGACGATGGCCTTGCATTCCTTCAGGATGTCCGGGCCTCCTGACCTGTGGATGGCGCCGTCAACTCCGCCTCCGCCCATGAGACCGGAATTCGCCGCATTCACGATGGCGTCAGTTCTCTCCTCTGTAATATCTCCTTTTTTGAGTTCGATACTGCCGTGGCTGAACTTGTGGATCATGTTATTGCTCCCCGATATTCTGGGTCTGGTGAAAGTCCATAAACAGGAGAACGTTCATACATAGATAATGACTACATCCACTTCCCAGTTCACATCGTCAGGTAGTGGATCGCTGGAATTAATCTCTATTTCCCATCGCCAGTTCCCGGCAGATAGGTTTGTATGATTGCCGTATCCTACGGTGTGAGCCGAAGAACTGCTTTGAACTGTAGCATTCCATATCTCAGTTTCGTTGAAATAGAGGCGCAGCGTAACTTCCGTGGTTGTTGGGTCTGTGAAACTGTTCCACACTGTGGAGTTAACAGAAATATACGATGCCATCTCCCCCATGATGAAGTCGAAGTCATTTGTGCCCGAGGTGAGGCGGCCTTCCTCATGCTCCCTCTGCGTGATCCCTATGTATATATTGGTAGTGTTGGTGTGATTGGCGGCATCTGTTACCGTGAGGGTGACGTTGTAGGCCCCGGAAGCGGTGAAGTTGTGATTGACGGTCATGGAATCATTGGTTATTCCATCACCGAAATCCCAATGATAGAAGGTGATGTTATCATCCTCGTCGTAGGAGGCCGATCCATTGAATTCTATTTCTTCATCGACATCCGCGTGGGTTTTGCTGGCATTGATAACGGCAACTGGGTTGTCATAGGTGGGGCCTGGGCCTCCATTCTCATCGTCATCGTCGTCATCCTCGAAAACGTCCATCTCATAAGCTGCGCCCACAGAGGCTGCAATGATCACTGCCACAAGCGCGGTTATCAGTATTTTGTGCTTTTTTTCCATGTTAATACCCCGGATTCAACTAATAATGATTTATTAGTACCTTTCTGTTGGAGGATTGTATCGCAGCTTTTTATTAAGTTTTTCGCTGGCCGCTGGGTGGATCAGATATAGGTATTGTAGGCCAATCCTTCCTCCTTCTCATCGGACAGACCGTCCCCGTCCTGGTCGATCTGTGGTATCTGTTCCCTTCCGGAGATCTTCTGGACCCTCAGTTTGTCCTTGGAGATCGTAAAGGCCTCGCCCAGGGATATGAACCTGTGCTCCTCGAATGTGAATTCCACGTTCTTCACCTTTTCATAGCTCGGAAGGGAGGCAAGATTCGGATGCTCAAGGGCCTCATAGAAATAGTGAGTGAAAAGAGAATGTACGTCCTTTGAGGCATACGACTCGTCATCCGCTTTGGAAGAGGCGATGGTGATTATATAATCGCCCTTCACATCGAAGATGACCGATCCGCTGTAACAGGCATCCACCACCACCGCGATCCGCTTTACACCAGTCTGTTCATGTATGGAAGTGAGATTATCCATGAGCCATGTGTACCTGAACATGTCATGCTTCTTAGGGGTATTGTAAACCTCCACCTTGCCCGGTACTCCATGGGAGGTGATATACACAAAAAGGAAATCATTTGGCCCCATCTCGTTCCCTAATTCCTTGAATGCCTTGTTTATCTCTGGAAGGGTCCCCGGTGCATCCACGATGTTCATGGTTTGAATCTTCCCGTCCCATGAAAGAACCTTGATGTTATGGCTGGTGTAACCATAGAAATCGTGCAGGACCTCGTAAGCATACTCCACGTTGTTCTTGATGGAGGGATAGTTGTCCGCGGGTTTGGTACTCCCCCCGGCTAAAAGGAAGGCAAAACGGTTATTCGTCACCATAGGGTCCTGCCAGCCTCCGATCCTTATCCCGGTGGCCACTTCATACCCGTCCAGCATCCCATCATAATCCGTGTCCGGGTTGTGTGGATCTGTGGTCACATGGACCATCATGTTGGTGATCGTGCCATTGGTGAGATATGCATCCCCGCCATCCAACGCCACAGCGTACTCGTTCTCCGGTGCCACCAAGGAGATCCAATCTATGGTGAGATTCCCGGATGTCACTTCCATGTGGAGCGAATAATTCCCAATAGCGAGAGAGGTGTAATTGGTCTGGAGAGAGGCGGTTTTCCAATCGCTTGCCTGGAGGCTCGATGATCTTTGGAGGACACCCCAGCCCCATCCGATACCCGTGTCTTCCGGAGCAAGGAAGCTGAGATTGATGAGATAGTTTCCAGGATGTTCAAGAGAGAAATTGTAGATTGCCGTGTCTCCGGTTTTCAGGGAGAGCACCCGGGATTCCAGTTCCCAGCCGTCTATCTCCTCGCTGTCCGCGAGCCCGTCATCATCAGAATCGGTAGGGTGTTCACGGAAGAGGCCCATCACCTTGTTGTAGGGATATCCTCCGATGCTGTAGATGATCTCGCTTTCCTCGATGTTCGGGGTCATGGGATCGATGACCCAGGTGATAAGAAAAAGACAAACAACCAAGAGTACAATCTTCCCTATAATTGAAGAATGCTCTTTCAGA
>DAOVMN010000223.1 GCA_030630685.1 Thermoplasmata archaeon
CGATCTAATCGTTAAAGATTTATCAACGTCCACATTTTCTTCGTAAGTTCCATCATAGACAAGGATTTTGTCGCCAGGATTAGCTATTATTACAGCTTGCTGAATTGATTGACATTCCTGTCCTGGGTCGTCATCGACTGTGATAGTTCTTGCACTCACTTCATCAGCTACTAATAACATCAGCGCGCCAACTCCTAGCAGGCCAATGAGCGCACCCATAACCAGTTTGGATGCAAAAATACTCATCCCATCCCCTTCGCCACCAGCTTCCATTTTTCTCCTTCTGAGATAAATGTAACCTATTCCCCCAATAATAGCACCCATCATCACAGCAGAGGCAAGCACTAAGCTCAACGTCTGTGCCCGGGCTTCCTCAAATGACGAAGCAGATGGAGGGGCTGGAGGAGTTATCGTCATTGTTCGGGGGGCCGTGCTTCCCTGAATGTCTGATCTTTCAGCCACATCATAGTTGATGATCTTTTCGTCTGCGGTTTTCCCGACACTTGCATTCCCTGAGGAAAGCAGAGCCGTTGCCAGCAGTGTCAGAGCGAGAAGGACCACGAAGAGTCCTTTCTTCATGTCTAATATACTCGATTTTACCATTTTTTCACCATAATGCAGAGGCAGACTGAGCGAACTATTATAGTTTTCGGTCAGATGCCATGAACGATTTCAGGAATTATGCCGTCGAAACCGAAACGTTTATATCAAAAGGTAAGTAACTGCTTTCCCCATACTACAACAGAAGGTAGATACTATGACGGATACCAATCGAAGAATTTTCCAGTTTCTGATGGCAACGATTCTGATAGTTGCCCTTTCCATGCCCCTTTTTAATGCCCCAGGGGTTGAGGCCTACGAGACAGAGGATTTAAGGATCATTAACCTGCATCCGAACCATGATGGTGGAGGACAGCATTTTATGAACACCGTGCAGGAAAATCCCGGCGATGAAAGTGGAACAAATATCACCTGGAGTTATGGATGGCTGGAGGACGGCGATATTGTCGATGATGATCTCAAAGAGGGGCTCTATATTAAGGGCACCGCTCATGAGGGAAAAATAGTTCGTGTTAAATCGTTAAGGATTCATTATCCCAGTCTTACAGGTCAAACCCAGGTCACCATGGAATTGATTGATGACAGCAAGGTGATCGCGGATGTCACGGAAACATTGGACGGTACTTGGCTTGGAGGTGAGTCGAAGGATGATTGGGATTTAGAATTCCGGGAGGGCGCAAATTCCCATGTTTTCGATAAGGGGGACACCCTGTCTCTCCGCATGAGATCCACCGAGTCTGTGGATGTCGATTATCAAAGTGGGAATGCACGTTTAGAGCTCTATGCCCATCAGATCACCCTTGTCGAGGACATCCATGTCGAGGATGTGAATGGCAAAGACATGAAAGGCGAGTATTTCATCCCAAAGCTCCCGGACGAACTCGCCATAGCACACATCTGGGGGATCGTGGGTGATGCTCTTTCCTATAGAGATGTGGAGAGCGCAAGTATAACCATCAAGGACCCGGACGGGGAAAATGTGGTAGAGAATGATAGCATGATACTCACCCCAATCAATGACACGTGGGTGAGGTTTGATTACAACTGGTCCTACAGTGATGATATGGTGAACGAAAATGATGCCGGCACCTATGATTTTACCGTCTATGTTCACGACCAGAACGCCCACGACTACCCCTATTCCGATTCCCTGAAGATGAACAAATACGGGGCATACATCATTGAAGAAGAGGGCGAGGACCTCTCGAAGAGTGGCTCTGCAGGGGAAAACGTCCTCTATCGCTTCCAGGTCTACAATGCGGGCCTGATCGCCGATAATATCAATATTACCCACGATGAGCTGAGTGGAGGATGGGAAGCAACCTTTGACAAGGATTCTGTGAGCCCTGACCCGGGCGAATATGATACTGTTACCATGAATGTGACCATCCCTCTGAGTGCAGAGATTAAATCCGAAAAGCTCATCGTGGTGACAGTCACCTCTGAAAGTTCAGAGAATGATCCCGAGTACCCGATTGCAAAGAGAAGTATTTCAACCACCACCGAGGTTACTCCCGTTGCAAGCATTTCAGTCTTTTACACGAAAGAAGACAAGGACGGCTCAACCTATGAGGACACTCAGCATAAAAGTGGAAACGCAGAGAAGGGGACGGACAGTGACTTCATCCTTCATGTCAGGAACGACAGTCCGTACGAAGATACCATCAAGCTGAGGATCAAGAAAAATAGCAAACCCCTCGACTGGAAAGCAGATATTATCGACCCGGATACCAATGAATCAAGGGATAATGTCACGCTGGAGGGTAAAAAGAAGGTTTCCCTTTATGTGCGCGTGAATCCGGCAACCGACCCAAACGCTGCAGATGTTGCATATCTCGAGATAACCGGGATCTCCACAACCAACGAATCGGTTGAGAAAACCGCCTATCTCGATGTCACACGAACTTTCGGGGTGTTCATATCGGAGGTCGATGAGAACAAACAACTGAACCTGAATCCAGGCGCGCCCAATACCATCGAGTTCGAGGTTGAGAATACAGGGGACGAGGACAGAAAATTCGACCTGACCCTCGATGATTCGCAGGTCGCCCCGGACGGCTGGTCCGTCTCTTTCAAGAACAACGAGAACTCGGTCGAGGTGGCAGCAGGGAAAAACGCTATTGCTTCTGTAGAGGTTACCCCCAGGGATAATGCCGAGAGAAAGGCAGAGAATTATAAAATTACAATAATTGCCAAAGCCCATGATAATTCCGAGGTGAAATATGAACACGAGGCCGAGTTGAATGTTAAGGAAGTCTATGACGTGGAGATCGTCATTGACCACCGGGAGAAAGAAATAGATAAAGCCGGGGATTCAGTGGAATACCTGGTAAGGGTGAAGAACAAGGGCAATTCCGAGGTAACCATCAACCTCGAGCTGGGCAAGAGCAAGAAGGACTGGACTGCAGAATTTAAGGAGGATCGCGCAGCCAGCTTCGCTCCTGGTGCGGAAAAGGAGTTCCACCTGACCGTAACCGCCCCCGACCCCGTGGATAACAAGGAGAAGTGCACAGTTACCGTTACTGCAAAGGTTCTTGGACACGACGATACTGCAAAGAGTGTGACCACAAAAACCAAAGTGGATAAGGGGACCTCGACCGCTGTTATGGATGTCCTTGAGGAGTACTCATGGATTCTGGCTCTGGGCCTTGTGGTTATAGTGGTAGCGGTCGTAGTGTACTTTAGATCCCGCCAATATGAGGAAGAGGAAGAGGAATACGAAGAGGAGGAAGAGGGATACGAGGAGGAGGAAGAGGAAGAATAGAAATAATCCCTTCCTCTTTATCTTTGTTTTTTCATCCTGATATTGATATCTGAGGCCTTGGATTTTCCCACTTTTTTTGAGCTTTTGGCCTGTGCGCCGGGGTGGTTATCTTTTTAGAGCCGGGAAGATTAAAATATCCAACCAGCCTTTCCCCGCACGGCAACCAATAAATATCAGCCCTGTAGTGTAGAGGTCAATCATTCCGGCCTTTGGAGCCGGAGACGGCAGTTCGAATCTGCCCAGGGCTACTTGCCGCGGTAGCTCAGTTGGGAGAGCGCCAGACTGAAGATCTGGATGTCGCGTGTTCGAGTCACGCCCGCGGCACTTTTTTGGTCTGAGAATCAACCCTTCCAGAGGGAGCCCTTCACCACCTGGATCTCCTCCGGGGTCAGGCCGTAGAGCCTGTAAACGATCTTGTCTATGAGTTTGTCTGTGAGCTCAAGTCGCTTTTTTACGGGAAGAAGGCGGTTGAGGGACTCCTTGTACTCCCTTTCTAAGTCGGTGTAAAGCTCCCTGTTCCTGAGGTTGGCCTGAATTCGCTTTTTGTTCTCCTTAAGGAGTTTGTAGAACCCGGAAAAGCTCAGGTGTACCTCACCCTTCTGGCAGTCCCCGAGATAGTTTTTGAGCCTATATTTACCTGTCAGGGCGTCGATCCCCTCGTTGCCTTTCCTATCTGGCAGGATGTGAAGCTGTGCCACCAACGACTTCAGGAATCCTTTTATCTCCTTCTGTTTCTCCTTGTTCAGCTCGACCATCTGCTCTGCTAGAAAGGCAAGGAAGTCGTGGACAACATCGGATTTCTCTTTTTCTTTGATGAAGTTGCCGTGCTGGTCTTTTGGGAGACACTCGTCTATCAATTCCAAGGTCTTCGGAAATCTATCATTGGTCTTCATCGTTTTCTGCCTCACGAATCAAAGTATCCTTTCTTTAAGGCGTTTATCGCACGGATAACATGGAGTTCATACATCATTTCGTCCTCCTTGAACTCCTCCCTGCAGTATCGCTTTATCCTTTCAAATTCGCTTTTTCTCAGGCCTGATTTCTTGAATGCTTCCTCGATGTCGAATATCATGTTCTTCACCTCACAGCTCAGGAGGGGCTACAATCTCAATATTTCTATAATTATACCTGGTGTTTATTAGGTTTACCATGATTCGTGTTTTTCTCTTCACCAAATGCCTGAAGTTCCAGCTTACAAGAACATCGATCTCATTGATAGTAGATGAAGCCAGGTGAA
>DAOVMN010000008.1 GCA_030630685.1 Thermoplasmata archaeon
GCAAGGATGATGTTCTGAGAATAACTCCCTTCACATCGCCATCGGCTTTGCTCACGTAAGCAACATTGGCCTCAACAACACCGACATCATCGATGACCATCTGGCCCGCTGCCAAATCCCCTGCAAAGCCCTTTCAACACAACGAACGAGACCAACTGGAACGAGCTCTTCTGGCTAGTATCTAAAGTGGAGACGTACAAGGTAAAGTAAAACAGATCGAGAACTTTTAAGGTGATTGGAAAGATTCCCGAATCAATTTCACATCATAATATTTGAATAATCGAAAGAATATCTGTCGATTCGAATCAACTGGCATTCTCATTTTCTTTCTGGTATGCTCTCAGTGAAAGCATTGTGGGAGAGTCACAAAAATGGAAATCCACGATATTTGTAAGTTCACACATTGTGACAGAAAATATATAATGGTTCAGCGGCAACTCCGCCTCGATATCATGGAACTCTATCCCATTCTCTGGCTGATTGTTGCCGCAATTTCGGTTGTACCCATGTATGTTTTCTGGAAAGGATACTTCAGACTGGGTTCAAAGAAGATACGTCTAACTGCCATTGCTTTCACATTGTTCTTTTTCAAAGCACTGTCCATTGGTTCGGAACTGTTTCTGAACGATTCCAATGAAGGTACCTGGTTTCTGAACGATGAATTCTGGTTGTGTGTAGCGGCTATTCTGGATATGATGATCATAAGCCTGATCGTGATCACTTTCGGAAGCACCAATGGGGAGGATGAAGAGACTACCGGCAGTGCCGATGAGAAGGCAGTAAGAAACAAGGGTTTCTTACTTCCGGTTGAAGGCGAAGCCTTCGATAAGGATCACAACGGGTCGGAAGAACAGGAAACCAGCACATCTGGAGAACCTACCAATCCCATCTCAAGGGACTGAACTTCATGAATGCAGAGGATATAACACTGGAAAACCGTCGATCGTTGTACCGGTACATCAGGGAGCATCCCGGTTTACACCTGAGAGGAATATCGAGAGATCTGGATATGAACATCGGTACTCTAAGGCATCACATAAAATTCCTGGAAAGGAACAGGATCGTAGTGAGCAAAAAAGATGGCAATCTAAAAGTGTTCTTTGCCGCGAGGAAATTGAACGCCGATGACAAAAGGATATCCCTGCTGCTCCAGCAGAAACGCCTGAGGAATATAATCCTTGTGATCATCATCACTCCGGGACTAACCCACGGTGAAATCTCGGAGAAACTATCAATTAAACCTTCAACCCTGTCTAAGTACGTGAAGATCCTGCACGAGAAGAAAGTCCTTTATTTCGAGAAGAACAGGAACGAGAAACGATATTTCGTCCGGAGCGAGAAGGAGATAGTAGAGCTGCTCATGACATACAAGAAATCGTTCTGGGATTCCTTCGTGGATAACATGCTGGAAATATATTTCGAGCAATGAATTTTTTAAAATCTTTTTTGTGGTTTCTTCAGGACAATGGCAGGTCCATATATATTTTTCAAGCATCATAAGTGTAGTGTCTGATCCGAAAATATCTTGGAAATAATAGTAATAGTAACAATAGTAATGATAATAATAACATTAATTTCAGATTGCAGATTTTCCTGTTTTTTTAATTCCTTTTTTTCAAGATTCCCGAACGGCTGTTTTCATACTTGGTCACACTTTGTGATAAATTTCACACTTTGTGATACAGTTCATGTTTTGTGAGAGAAACTATTTATATGGCGGGCCTTGAACATAGTCCTGTAGCCTGAACTACAGGAGGCTTAAAAAATGAACGATGAAAAGAAACCAGAGGAATCATGGCTGGAAAAGTTAGGATTTAAGAACATCTCGTTGATCTTGTTTATCTTACTGGTGATCGCCCTTCTGGTGATCGCGGTGGATGAGGTCTTCGATGACGATGATGAGGGCGGCAGCTCCGCGGGCTGGACCGATTCCTTCGATCTGGCAGATTACGATCTTTCCACCACAGGGGAAAACGAGTTCTTCATCCTTAAGCCCGGCTACCAGATCGTCTTGGAAGGCGAAGATGATGGAGAGAATGTCAAGGTCATCATCACCGTCCTCAACGAGACGAAAGTGGTTGACGGGGTAGAAACAGGGGTTGTCGAAGAACGGGAATTCGAGAACGACGAGCTGGTAGAGGTATCATTGAACTATTTCGCCATCTGTAACAGGACCAAAAGTGTCTTCTATTTCGGGGAAGACTCAAAGGAATACGAGGACGGGAAGGTCGTCAGTACGGAAGGTTCCTGGCTGGCAGGCGAGAACGGTGCCAAGGCGGGTCTCATCATGCCTGGGATGCCCCTAGTTGGATCAAGATATTATCAGGAGATAGCACCAGGGGTTGCCATGGACAGGGGAGAGATAATAAGCATGAAAAACACTGTCAAAACCCCTGCCGGGACGTTTCAAAACTGCCTGAAAGTGGTGGACAGTTCGGCCATTGAAAAGGACGAAGCGGATGTCAAGTTCTTTGCGCCGGGGATCGGGATCGTCCAGGACGAAGAATTGAAACTCACCAGCTATGGATATGTGTAACTCAAAAAAAGTTTAAAAGTCATGCCCAACTCCTCGGGGCATGAGCAAGGCCGACAACCAGAGCAGTTTCCTTGAGGGATACCTGATCTGGAACTTTATTGTAGGGATATTCATCATACCTATCAGCATGGCTGTTACCACCTTGGTCAAGGTCCAGGAAATCACTGGCTGGGAACGGGGATATTCAATGATCCTTGGAGCGATTATCGGGGTTATCCTCACCCTTGTCGCTGCCGCCCTGCTCGAGAGGAAATCGCGCTGATCGCTATTGGTCATCATTTTTCTGTTTTAGTTCATAGTTCCAGCCCGAACCTCATTTCTATTTACCTCTTTAGCCACCTCTTCTATAGGCACAATCACTACAAAATATGAATTTCTGCACTACCCTGTTACCACATTTTGGGCATATCCAACTACCATCCGGCCGCAGGGGGATCCTTAGTGGGGTGGACGAGGTGGCGGGGGCCGGGCAGGGGGATACTGGGGAGGTTGTGGGGGCTGCTGGTACTGCGGTTGAGGATACTGTTGTTGTGAATGCTGCTGTTGTTGAGCCATGACCCCCTCGATGGCGACGGTCACCTCCTGCAGTGCCCAGAGCACCTCCATTAGCTCATCGGGATCCTTGAATCGTCCCATGATCACAGCATGACCCTTCCCCAGTGTCCAGGTGAACTCCCATTGTTTGACCCTGAAGAATCGTGCCCTGGCGGTTGGTTGGATGGCGTATTGTGGTAGATACGGATCCATGGATGTAATGTAAAAACTCTGATCGAACGCGGGATCACCCAGCTTGATATCGGGATTGATGAGGCGCGATGGCTGGAGGAGGATGTTTCGGCGGGTTCGAAGCTTGAGCTTGCCGGAGAAGGGGACATTGAAATGAAAGGTCAGCTTGGTGCAGGTCTGATAATTGCTCTCGCTACCGGATGAATACAACGGATCCGCGGTAAATGTGGACCATTTCAGATAGTACATAGATAGGTTCACAACATGCCCCATGTAGGTACCGACGACCATGTTCCGATCTTTCAGGTAACTGAGACCGGCTTTTGCTGCGAAGACCTTCCATGCTTCTCTGGTCCTGCGAAGATTTTCGAGATAAAGTACGAGGATCAGGATGAGTGGAACCCCAAAGATGAGAGCAAGTTGGAGGACACCCCCCCATATTATCATCGTCTGTTCCTCCTGGTGGAAATGTGTGAATCGATCATAGTATTTACTCCCGGAAACGTTTGGCAGTCCTGTTCATGGTATATCCCATGGGAGGGGGAGAATCGGATATAATAAATGTTTGCTGCTAAAATTTAAGAGTTCCCGTTCCAATCCCTAAGTTTAGGGTTTGCAGATAAATAAAGTAGCAAATCTTGTTAGGCAACCATCCACCATTTATGCATTCGTGCCATTCGTGATTCAGGTTCTGGGCGGAACTAATCACGAATCTCACAAATAGACGAATGCCACGAATCTGCCAGGGGGTAGTCTGCAACTTGAGTTCGCCTCTCGATATTCGTGCAATTTGTTCATTCGTGCCATTCGTGATCCAGATATTGGGCGGAACTAATCACGAATTACACAAATAGACGAATGCCACGAATTTGATCACCACAGATCTCGAGAGGTTATTTTTTGGCAAGCACTTATTTCCTCACCCAAACCTCGATACTCCCGAAGCTTTCAACAGGTTGGTAATGAGAAACTATGTAATCCTCGAACTCCGGGTAGACATCCAGAAAATATGCCCTCAGGCCCCATTCCATAATAACGAACCTGATCCCCTTCTCCCCCAGATATTCCTGGATCTCTTCCACAAGGGGGTAATTCAGTCTATCCAATAATTCGGTATCATTTTTCTTGTAGACTCCTGCCCTGACTATATTAAAGACGATCTCCAGGTCCGCCTGAAGTGCGATCAAGGGCTTGGCAGTGAGAATCTCCTCATGTGGGTCAGCATTGGCTTTCAGGTAATTCGCACAGTCCTCAAGATCAGAGATATCGGTTTGATTCCCCTGGATATCCAGGTAGCTGTATTTGGCAATGCTCACAGGAACCGAAAGGATCAGAGTGGCGATAAAAAGGGCCTTTCCAGCCCTTGCCAGTCCCTTCCAATCCCATGTGGGCCTGTGTCTCACCACACTCTCCAATAACATCGCCGTAAGGAGGCAGAGGGGAAAAAGAAGATCATAATAGTAGGGAAGCATCACCCTGAATAGGAGGTAGAAAATCAGGACACTGAAGAAGAATATCCCGAGGACGATCCACGGGGAAGCAAAGTCATTATGGGAGGCCTTCCTGAACCGGATAGCGGTTCCAAGGCCAGATTTAAACAGCACTACCACGGCAAGGAGGTTGAGCAATATGATCGCGTTAAATGTCCAGTAAAAATCCCTGCCTGACAAGGCAACAATAAGGATCCCGAATATCGTGGCAGTGATAATTGGTAAGTGTTGAATAGCCATCGGTTTCTCCCTTTTTTTGTCCGCAAATTCAGCGATCTCAAACCGATAGGCCCCTATCATACAACATAATAACACAATCCCATAAAATATCCCATCTACAGCATTATCCATTGCATCGAGATAGTTATTCCCGAGTAATGAAAAAGCCGCAAGAGCCCAGCCGATTGTGATGAAGAAAATAGCTGATCTTTCGATGCCCCTCTTCAGGTCACCCTTGATCCCAAGATTCTCCAGGGCATACCCAGAGACTTTCCAGAGGGTCAGTGTGATAAAAACCATCGCAGAGGAGAGAAGATAATAGCCCCTTGTGTCAAAGGCAGTAAAGCTGAAGTTCAGGTTCCCGAGGATGCTGTTATGTGTATGAATATAATCCGAGTAAAAGAAGTAGGTGGTAAAGGAAAGATCGGTAATGTGAACGAAAAGAAGAATCCCGGGTATGATCATAGAAAGGAATCCAATCGAAAAGAGGAAGTAATAGAGTCCTCTATTAGCGAATGCCTTTCCATCCCTGTTTCGATGTGCCAGGCAGTAATACAGGATGAGCAGTCCCGCGGGAAAGAAAGCAAGAGCATTCCGCCTTACGAAGACAGAAAGGCCAAGGGTGATGCCGCTCAGTATAAGGCATGAGTTTTGCCTCAGTACCCCGTTCCCATCGCGGTTCAACTGGTTATTCGACATTTTAGTCCATCTTAAAAGCAGGTAGAAGGAGAGTCCCAGACCAAACGCCTCGAATGGCTGCGTGATAAAGGTGTAGCCGTAGCGTATCGAATAAGGGGATAGGAAAAAAAGGAGAGATGCGATTGCACCTGTCCGTACTCCTGAAAGGAGCTTGCCAGTGTAGAATATGAGAATCCCTGTGCACAGAGAAAACAGCACGGTCATGAGCCTGAGGGTGAAAAAATCCCCACCTAATCGAAGAATCGCTGCCGAGAGGAGAATAAAAAGAGGGGAGCGTGAGGGGAAGTCCTGGAATGGGGTGTGTCCCTCTTCAAGGAGGTGCCCATCAAAGGAATAATAGTTCTCGTCGATATCCGCGGGGGCATGATAGGCAAGATATATCCTGATCATCGCGCCGGAGACAAGGGATAGAAGAAACAGAATCTCCCATATCGACAGGGAGAGACCTGCAATTTTAATAATCTTTTGAGATCGGCATCTTTTCTGAGATATTCCTGACATGGATGGGGACACGGAACCACTCAATAATTTAAGCTTTTGCACGATCAGGAGATCATGGTGATATCCACGATTAATCCCACACCGGGCTCTATCCTGAACCCGATCACATTTCCCACATGTTCGATGGCATTGATAAAACGCCTGACAATGATCTTGTGGGCCAGCCCTCCCTCCTCGATATTTGTCCTCAGTTCCAGATAGATCTCCGAAACCCCTCTGATGCCGTTAAGGATCTCATCTGGGAGGTCTTCGGGATCGATGCATAGGATGATGTTCTTACTCCTTCCGGCAAGCTTTTTGAACATCCACATGGTCTCAATAGAGGATTCCTTGTCAATGCTCTCCTTCACCAACGATGAGAAGGTATCTATTATGATTATTTCATTTTCAAAGAGCGCGGGTGTGGAAACCAATCGATCGAGGAAATCCTTTCTTGGAAGTGGCTTGCCGATGAGGGGAAAGGCCGGGATGAAAAGGAGGTCTCCGTCCTTCATGTAGCGGAGTATGGGATAATCCATTGAATCCATCTGGTCCACGAATCCTTTGGTGGTGAGTTCTGTGGAGATGTAGGTTACCCTATGCCCATGGATAAGGAATCCGTAGAGAAGGCGTTGGCTTATGGCACTCTTCCCGCTCCCATGGCCTCCCTCGATGAGCATGGTCGTCCCCCTTGGAAGTCCTCCTGCAAGATGCCTGTGAAGGCTGTCCCGTTCCAGTTCAAAGTAATATTCTTCTTTCTTCAGGGTATCCCCGTCCGCTTGGATTTGATTTTGTCGAGTGAGAATTCCATTACCAATAAAATCCCTTAAAGTCCCTTCATCTCCTGCACCATCTCCTTCTCAAGCCTCTCGAAGGGCTCTTCGTAGGCATCATTCGGCGTGGTCGCCATCCTGGAAAGGGACGTCCTGGACCTGAGCGCCCTGATCTTCTCCAATGGCACTCCGGAGGCAACACCGTCCTTGATGAGTCGATAGTGCTTAAGCATGATCCTAAGCATCTCGAACTGTTTCTTTCCCGGACAGTAGGTGTCGATGTCATGGAAGGCATTCTGCTGAAGGAAGTCCTCTCTGATGATCCGGGCAGCCTCGAGCACCACCTGCTCAGCAGGCGGAAGTGCATCCGGTCCCACGAGCTGGATAATCTCCTGGAGCTCGGATTCCTTCTGAAGCAGGGCCATGGCCTCGTTCCGCATATCCAGCCACCCCTCTCCCACATTTGTGTCCCACCACTCCTTGACCTGGCTAGTGTAAAGGGAATAAGAGCGCAGCCAGTTGATGGCCGGGAAATGCCTCCTGTCCGCAAGGTCTGTGTCAAGGGCCCAGAAAACCTTAACGATCCTGAGCGTGTTCTGCGTGACCGGTTCGGAGAGGTCCCCGCCAGGCGGGCTGACGGCCCCTACCACAGAGATCGACCCTTCTCTCTCGCCTACTGTGATCACCCTGCCTGCACGCTCATAGAAGTTGGCAAGCCTGGAAGCAAGGTAGGCAGGATACCCTTCCTCACCAGGCATCTCCTCGAGCCTTCCGGATATTTCCCTTAATGCCTCTGCCCATCGTGAGGTTGAATCCGCAAGAAGGGCAATATCGTACCCCATATCGCGGTAATATTCCGCAAGCGTGATGCCGGTATAGATCGAGGCCTCCCTTGCTGCAACAGGCATATTGGAGGTATTCGCAATAAGGATGGTCCTGTTCATGAGCGGTTCCCCTGTCCTGGGGTCTATGAGCTTGGGGAATTCCGTAAGTACATCGGTCATCTCGTTCCCTCTTTCTCCGCACCCGATGTAGACTATGATGTCCGCATCAGACCATTTGGCCAGTTCATGCTGTGTGACAGTTTTTCCGGTACCGAAACCCCCGGGGATGGCAGCGGTTCCGCCTTTGGACATAGGGAAGAATGTATCAAGAATCCTCTGTCCTGTAATCAGCGGGAGAACCGGTTCCTGCTTCTTAACAAAGGGCCTCTCGATTCGAACGGGCCACTTCTGGAGCATTCGGAGTTCTTCCGTTTTATTGGAGGTGGAGAGCCTGCAGATCACCTCATCGATCGTGTATTCCCCTTCGGGTGCGATATGTTCTATTTTACCGGACATCCCTGGAGGAAGCATGAGCTTTAACGTGACAACCGGGGTCTCCTGGACAGTACCAAAGATGGCACCATAATTTAGGGAATCACCCATCTCTACCGTGGGGTCGAAATGCCATTTTTTATCGTGATCCACCGCGGGAACCACCACTCCTCTGGAGATAAAGTCCCCGGTCTTCTCCTTTATCAGCTCGAGGGGTCTCTGGATACCATCGTATATCTGGCCCATGAGGCCTGGTGCGAGTTCCACGGAAAGGGATTCACCGGTTCTTTCAACTTGTTCCCCGGGCATGAGGCCAGTGGTTTCCTCGTAGACCTGGATCGTGGCAACATCCTCATCAAGGCGGATGATCTCTCCGATGAGTCCCTCTCTCCCTACCTTTACCACCTCGTACATCATGGCCCCGGTCATTCCATCGGCATCCACCACAGGCCCTGCCACCTTGATGATCTTTCCCTTTTTGAATTCACTCATATCCATTCCTCCTTGGGGTGCGATCCCTTCACTTGGGCTGCGGCCCGGTATCTCATTCCCCTGGTATCATGACAGCCTGTCACCCTACTGCGTGCAGGGTGCTGTTCTGAGGTGCCGGCTAACTGGATTCTGCTCGGCGTTCGCAACCTTTGGTTGCTCATGCTTGTGCCTCCCTACCTTCCGAAATCCTTTCGACATCCTCATTACTGAGATGTTTAAGCCAATGAGCATTTACATTACATTTCGATGCTGCGTAAAACAAAGACCAATCATTAGTGATTAGCAGGGCTTTTTTTATTTGTGCGTAAGTGAGCACAAAGATATCCATTCCGCCAATCTTCACATCCGTATATTTGTCTTTAAATCCAGGAATATTAGAATTATTTGGCTCCTTTTTGAGCTTTGAGATTTTAAATGCATTTTCCAAGCATTTTTGAAAATATATTGTCGATGTTGTAGAATAAATCAAATATAAATCTCTATCTATAGATAATGGGTAAATTTCTTTTGCCATGCTCGCTAATTTCTCAACACCTTCTCTTGCTACATCTTCTCTTAAAATCTTGGATAAGACAGATGCTGTTTCAATAAGAGTCATTGAAGTTAAAAATAATTCGTTTTTATCACCGAGAAAGGACTCGATAATCTTGGACGCTTTTTTATGCTCTGCCTGTAGTTTTTTGTCCTTTGGTTTGTGTAATGCATAAACTGCTACATCTGCATCAAGCACGATTCTAATAGAAATCACCTTTTGTCCTGGTTTCACGAATGTAGTTGGTAGGCCCAATAGATGCTTTTTGAGCCTTTTCTGTCTTCCTTAGGTATTTTCTGTATTCTTCTTTTGAGACTCTTTTTCGAGTTCCTTTCTTTTCTATGGATTCAAACATCAAGAGTTGCTCTTTAAGTGCTTCAACTTCATGATATGTTCGTTCAGATTTAATATCCATTTTGTCACCTTTGACTATTAAAGTATGTGTGCTTTAAGTATTTTTCCCTCTGATCTCCGGGGAAGATGTGGCCCCGCCGTCACATCGCATTCCTGCCAGCCCCTTCCCATGGCCTCACAACAGAATGTTACCGCCCTGCGTGCAGGGTGCTGTTCTGAGGTGCCGGCTAACTGGATTTGCACCGACTGGATGTTACAAGCTTTGCTCGGTGCACTCATGCTTGTGCCTCCATCCCTACTGCCCTTTTCAGGAGTGCGTTGATTCTATCTTTAGTTATCTCCTTTCCATGCTCTCGGATCTCCACCACAATGGGAAAATTTCTTTCCTTTTTCCAGCGTTCAATCTCGTTTTGAAGGGCCTCCGCTGCTCCACTCGTGATTATTAGGACACCCAAATCATCCTGATTCATGTAGTCATTCAGGGTCTCTGCCGGATTATCCCCGGGCTCCTTTCCCTCAACACCGGCAAGCGCGAAGCCAAGCACGGTATGCCTGTCCCCAATGACCGCAATCCTCAATTTCATGCCCCCTCATTCGTAAAGCCACATCTCATCGATCTTTGTATAACGAACCAGTTCAGCTTCTTTGAAGAAAAGTGGGATCTCTCGGGCCGCACTCTCGGGTGAGTCTGAGCCATGTACCAGATTCCTGCCGATTTCCAGGCCATAATCTCCACGAATGGTCCCGGCACTCGCCTCTGAGGGGTCGGTCTTACCCATCATGGACCGCACAGCTCCCACTGCCCCCTTTCCCGTCAGAACCATAGCCACGACCGGTCCAGAGGTGATGTAGTCAACAAGTCCCTCGTAGAACTTCTTTCCCTCGTGTTCTGCGTAGTGTCTTGACGCCAGTTCTGGAGAGATGTGGAGCATCTTGAGGCCCACTAACTTCAGGCCTTTATCTTCGAATCTCTGGATGATCTTCCCCACGAGCCCTCTCTGTACACCATCGGGTTTGACCATCACAAAGGTTCGTTCCATTATTCATCCCTCATCTATCGGTCTTCACATACTTTCCCGACCATCTGACACGCCTTGGTACCCGTTTCAACTGGGTCATGTTCACCCTGCACTTGTGGGCACAGAAATGAAACACCGAGCCATCCCTTCGGACATACAGCATGCCGGTGCCGGGCTCGATCTGCTTTCCGCAGAAAGAGCATTCGTGTGTGATAATTTGATGCTTTTTATCCACTTCTTCTTCTTCTTCTTCGGGCATACCTCATCACCCCGGGATTATTTGACATTGAGTTTCCTGGCCTCTCGTGCGGTTTCTCTCAGCATGAGAACATCACCGATACGGATAGGGCCCATGGCATTCCGCGTGATGATCCGGCCTTTGTCCCTTCCGTCCAGCACCCTGGCCTTGACCTGGGTGGCCTCTCCGGTCATCCCTGTTCTGCCTATGATCTCCACGACCTCTGCCGGGATTCCTTCGGTCATTCACCACCGCCTCTCAGCCTCTCGGTTCTTTTCTTGATGTCTTCTATGAGGGCCTTGGATTTTCCGGGTTCCACGATGGCTACGGAGGCCGTACCCACATGAAGGCCAGAGGCCGTTCCAAGCTCGTTCTTGTTGGGAACATAGGCATAAGGGATACCTTTCTCCTCGCAGAGATAGGGGAGATGTGCCATGATCTCGGGCGGGGTGACATCCTCGGCCATTACCACCAGTTTGCACTGTCCTCTTTCCACTAATTTGGTGACCTCGTTCGTACCCTTTCTTACTTTACCAGTATCCCTGGCAAGTTCAACTGCTTCATAGGCCCTATCCATCAATTCCTTAGGTGTTTCAAACCTTACATAGATAGCTTTAGACATAGTATTTGTGCCTCCTCAGTTATATATTGAGAATAGTGGCCGACTATCTGATTATTGTATAAAAATATTTGCAACACAGGGTACGTGAGAATCTGAATCTTTATGAGCAATACTCGATGCCTTATCGAGTGCTTCCTTACCGAGTGCTTCGCACTCAGCCGGCACTCGGAACTTCGTTCCTCATTCGCACTCAACCGGCACTCGGAAGCCTTGCTTCCTCATGCCTCGACAACCATCCGTAAATCACAACCACAGATGTGCTATCTCACTTCGCTCGATAGCACGAGGCGGGCCTGAAGGGATTCGAACGGAGCCTTTTTACAAAAGCCTCCAGGGAAAATGAAGGGATCACACCCATCATTGTACCATTTCGCTTCGCTCAATGGTACTCAGCGGGCCTGAAGGGATTCGAACCCTTGGCCACCTGGTTAAAAGCCAGATGCTCTACCTAGCTGAGCTACAGGCCCGGTAAAATTAGTTCTCCATTTGAAAACCACAACGCCTGAATATTGTATTTATCCATTGTGGTATCTCGGGTTGTGGCAGCTCTCAAGCGGGTTTCTCCTATTGCGTTTTTAACCATAAAAAGAATTATATGGTATATCTGCAAAGGCTGGATTGATTCAGATGCCGATATCATCAGACGAGTTCCATAAAGCCGTGGAGAGGCCGGCAAGAATACTCACGGCCGTGGCAGCATACGATGGTCATGATGCCTCCATCCTGGCGATCAACCGGTCGCTCAGGGAGTGCAGTCTTCCGGTCGAGGTCATCTATCAGGGCTATAACAAGAAGGTGGGTGAGGTCGTCCAGGCCGCAGTGGAGGAGGGGGTGGACTGCGTGGCAGTGAGCTCCTACAACGGAGGACACAACCAGTTCTATCCTGCCCTTGTTAAGGCACTTCGCAAAGCAGGCTCCCCTGCAATTGTTGTCGGCGGAGGCGGCGGGACGATCAGCGAAGAGGATGCTGCTTTTATCGAAAAGAGCGGTGTCGAGCGCATCTATGGTACAGAATGGTCTCTTGACGGCCTGGCAAGGAACGTTGTCAACCTTGCGCTTAAGAATATATGGAGAGGGGATCTGGAAAAAAGCGTGAAGGAAGCAAAGATGGGAAACAAAGCAGCCCTGAGCAGGATGGTTGACCTGACAGAACTGCTGGCACTCATGCGCAGGGCAAAAAAGACACGAAGCCGCAGCTACACACAACTGAAAAAGGTCATTGATGAATTCAATGCCATCCATCGGCGCGGGAAAGTGGTTTTTATTATGGGCGACGGAGGTGCTGGAAAATCCACAATCACTGACGAGCTGGTCAGGCACTTTACCATGGATTTCGAGGGCAAGAAGAGGTGTGCGATTCTCAGTATCGACCCGACAACGGTGCGCTCAGGCGAGATGACCGCGCTTCTTGGGGACCGCATCCGCATGAACAACATACATTCCGGTAACATATTCATGCGCTCCCTTGCTACGCGGGTCCCGTACGGGAACTTCCCGGAGGCACTAAGGGATATTATCGACATTTTCCGGGCGGTAGGCTATGACCTCATCATCGTGGAGACCCCAGGCACGGGCCAGGCAGGTATTGACTTCCATGCCTACGACCCGGACCTGACCGTTTATATAAAGACCAAGGAGTTCGGCTCGGTGGAGGTGCAGCTTCAGAAGGACCAACTGCTGAAGGAGGCGGATGTGATAGTGCTGAACAAGATCGATAGGGAAGGGAGCCAGACGGTCTTCGAGCAGATAGAATCCATTCTCTCCCATGCTCGTTTTCACTGGAAAGGCAAACGCCGTCCCCAGCGTGCCTTTGCGACCCAGGCCAAGATGGCGAACGACCCGGGTACCCTGGACCTTTATGTTCATCTGATGAAGGAGCTTGGGATGCCCTCGGAAGGCCTCATGCTCTCCGGGCGGGATCCCTTCGAGTCCTTGAGCTACATGGGTCTTGTACCCCATCACCGACGCAACTATCTCGGACGCATCGTGGAAGCGGTTAGAAACTATGACCACTGGGTCGAGGAGCAGATAAATATTTGCCGCACGGAAGGCATGGAGAAGCTGGACCCTTATTGCCGCAAGCTGCTTGCCAACTGGCAGGAGCGCTGGAACGAGATGACGGTGGAAAGGACAAAAAAGGATTGCACCACCCGCGAGTTAGAGTACGTGAGCTTCAACGGCATCCGAATACCCAAGGTTGCCTTCCCGGACCCCAAGGACACGGTGGAGTGCCTGCGCTTCCTGTTGGAGGAAGGATTACCAGGGGATTTTCCTTTTGTGAACGGGGTATTCCCCTTACGACGGGAATCCGGCATGGAGACCACCCGGCAGTTCGCCGGCCTGCGGCTGGCGGAGCACACAAATGAGCGCTTCCATTTTCTATCACAGGGCGTCAAGAACCCGCGCCTCTCCACCGCATTTGATGGTATCACACTCTACGGCGACGACTCGGACAGCGACCCCGGTTCCGTGGGAAAGATAGGCGAGGGTGGGGTGGCCGTGGACACACTTGATGATATGAAGATCCTCTATTCAGACTTCGATTTCCGGGAGATATCCACCTCCATGACCATCAACGGCCCCGCACCCATCATACTGGCCATGTACTTCAATGTGGCATGTGATTATATGATCGAGGAGTACAAAAAGGGACATCCCGAAGAGGTGGTGAAGAAACGCGGGCGGAAAAAGCCCCTGCTTCCAAGAGAGTCAGGCCGGGATGACATCGATCCCGAGTACGGGCTTACGCAGCGCAAGGTGGAGGAGATACGGGACGAGACCTACAGAATGCTGCGGGGCACGGTGCAGGCGGATATACTCAAGGAGATACAGGCGCAGAACGAGTGCATCTTTCAGAGCGATTTCGCGATCAAGCTCATGGGGGATGTGCAGCAGTTCTTCGTGGATAAGGGGATAAATAAGTTCTACTCCATTTCCATCTCCGGCTATCATATCGGGGAGGCCGGTGCCACACCGGTGCAGGAGATGGCCTATACCATTTCCAATGGCTTCACCTATGCCGAAAACTTCCTTGGGCGCGGGATGAAGATAGACGAGGTGGCCCCGAACTTCTCGTTCTTCTTCAGAAACTCCCATGAACTGGAGTGGTTAGCCACAGGGCCGGTGATGAGGAAGATATGGGCCATCGCCATGCGGGATGTTTACGATGCAAGTCCACGCAGCCAGATGTTCAAGTTCCACACCCAGACCTCGGGAAGGGCGCTCCAGATACCGGAATGGGACACACTGAACCCGGTGCGACAGACCATCCATGCCCTTATAGGGCTGTTGTGCAACACCAACTCCCTTCATGTGGACTCAGCGGACGAGCCGCTCACAACGCCCTCTGAAAAGTACGTGCGCCAGGCAACCATGATCCCCAACTACCTGACATTCGAGGCCGAGATATTGAAAGCGCAGAACCTCCTTTCCGGTTCTTATGCCATGCGGGAGATCCGAAAGGCGGTGCAGGAGGCCGTACTAAACGAGCTGGAGAGAATAGACCAGGAGGGCGGCGTGGGCCCGGCAACCGAGGTGAGCTACCAGCGCTCCAATATTTCCGCGGCATCCTGTGATTACGAACACGACATCTATTCCGGGCGCAGGCCCATCATCGGAAGAAACGTCCTAAAGCTCGAGAAGGAAGGAAGCGAAGTACCTGCTGAGCTCGTGCGCCCTACGTCTGAGGACTGGGAAAAGCAGATCGCCCGTACACAGGCGTTTCGAGAGAGGCACAAACACGCGGCACCTTACTACCTGGAACGGCTGAGGGAGGTGGCGCTGCATAGGGAGAATGTGTTCGAGGAACTTTTACAGACAGTAAGGTATGCGAGTCTCGGGCAGATCTCGAAGGTGCTGAAGGAGGTTGGTGGGCGGTACAGCCAGCAGATTTGAAAAAGTTTAGCAACAATAGTATATCTTGTGGGATACCTCCTGATATCCCATCTGATTTTCAACTCTTATGATAGAACTCTCTCACTGAATACTCTCAGGAATCCTTAGCGGCATAGAAAAGCACTTCTCCACAAAGTCTTTATAGTAGTGAAACTCTTTTTCTATGTTCAGAAATTTAGAACCTATGGAGGCACGTGCCATGACCCAACCAGAGGCCATTAAACGATCTGAGGAAATGAAGCTCATCGAAAAAATGCCATCTAAGCAATCCACTGAAAATATGGATACCGGACCAGAGACCAGTGGTGAGGAATTTCTCAAAGAGTTCAGGTCGATCGTCAAGAAAAAATTGGAAAAGCCGATTGACTTGAAAAAACTGTATCATGAACAGGTGGAGAACCTTTTATGATCTATCTGGATTCGAATGTATTCCTCTATCCACTTATTTATGAAGAGAGCTTAGAAGAAGTTAAGAAGGCAGACCGCTATCTTAACC
>DAOVMN010000318.1 GCA_030630685.1 Thermoplasmata archaeon
ACCACGGTGTAATTCCCCTGGTTGGAATAGCTGTGGGTTGTTGATTTCCCGAATCCGAATTCCCCATCCCCGAACTCCCAGGAGAAGATGAGCGATCCCAGGTCATTGATGGTGTCATCGGCGGTTGCATCGAAGGTGAGCTCTTCATCTTCGTTCCCTGTCTTGTTCCCGCCGGTTATCCGAGCATTGGTGGGTGCGAGATTGGTAACAACCACCCTGATCTCCAGGCTGTTGGTCTCATTGCTGGAATCCGTTACAGTGAGATTGATAATGTGAACTCCGGCTTTGTTGTAGGTGCGGGTGGGGGGGGTGGCGTCAAGGGTATAATTGCTCCCATCCTCGAAGAGCCAGAAGAAGCTCAGGTCCTCCCCGGTGGAGGGGGTGGCGTCGAAGTCCACGGACTGGGTCTCGTTGATGAAGATGATGGTGTCGTGGGCGACTTTTGCTTCCGGTGGGACATATTCCCGCATGACCAGTTCCAGAACGTGGGCCTTGATCTCGGTGATATCGGTTACGTTCCTGAGCACATCCCTGGTGGCCCCGATGGTGATGGGGGTGTAGTAATGTGTGCCGGTTATGTTCTGCATTGCTCCCGTGAACACAAGATGCGGGATGGTCCCGTTGGCATCGGTCAGGTCATTGAACAGCTCCTGGCTCAGGGAATCTGTGATTATCACGGTGGCATTGTCCACGGGCGTGGTCAGGTTGTCCACGAAGGTCAGGTCCAGAGACCCAAGGATATCGATGGCCGATTCATTATCCTGGAAGTCCACCGATCCATAGGTGGAGTTCGTGACGGTGGTTGCCATCGAGTTGTTCAGCATGATGTCGAAGTTGAAGTTCCCGTTCAAGTCGGAATCGATGATCGACGTGCCGGTGGTGTTCACAAGCACCAGTCCGTAGTCATTCCCCGTAATGGTGGTCCCGGTGATGTTGATGGTATCCGACGGATCGATGGATATCCCGTCGAACTGGTTGTCCTCGACCACACAGTCCCTGATGATGAGGCCCGTGACATTCATTGCGATGATGCCGTTCCCCAGGTTGTCCGAGATGCTGCAATTCTGCAGCGTCACGTTGTCCGCGGTGATATTTACCCCGTGGAGAACGCCGTTCACCACGTCCAGATCACCGATGGTCACCCCATCGGCGGTGACGTTCACCACATCCCCGCTTCCCAGGGAGCCGTCGATGATGGTGATCCCCGTGCCGTTGCCAACTATGGCCAGAGATCGGTTGACCATGATCTCCTCGTTGTATGTCCCCTCAAAGACCCGGATGGTATGGGTATCGTTGGCTGCCCAATCCATGGCCTTCTGGATGGTGAGATAGGGGTTCCCCTCGCTTCCGTCCCCTGTGTCGTCGTTCCCATAGCCGGCAACGTAGAGAATAGTGGTGTCCTGCTTGCCGGTCCAGGGATCAAAGAGCACGTCATCCGTCACATTGTCCCCGGTTCCCTCGGGGTTCAGGGTGAGGTGGTAGGGTCCCGAATTGTTGCCCCACCAGTTTTCGGTGGCATTGATGGTAACCCCATCATTGTTGGTAACCTTTATACCATAATTGGTGTTTGTGAATATATCATTGTAATGAGCTGAATTATTCTGAGAAGAAATGGTAAGAAATATTCCATGTTGATTCTGAAATATAGAGTTATTTAGTACAAGAGTATCATTTGTAGAGTAAAGATATATTCCTTTATCACCATTTAAAGAAATGGTGTTATTGAGAAACGTATTATTATTTGATTTCCAAAGCCGAATACCGTCCTCTTGGTTAGAGTTGCACGTATTTTTGGAAATATTGTTGCGAGAGGAATCTGTGAGATAGATACCATAGAAATTATGCGAGGAGGTGTTGTTCATGAGGGTATTATTCCTTGCAGAGTCGAGTTGTATACCATAATCAGAATCAAAATTCGTGCAACTGTTGTTAGTGATCGTATTGTTATTTGATCGGATGGTTATCCCTGAACTCCCATTGGTCACATTGAATCCATTCAGTGTAATCCAATCTGCGGTAATCGTAACCACGCCCCCAGTACCACTTCCATCAATTATTGTATCCTCACTTCCATTCCCGATCAGGCTCACCGTTTTATTCACCACCACATTCTCGAAATACGTCCCGTTGAACACCCGGATGGTATCCCCCTCTGTGGCATTGTCGATTGCCTCCTGGATGGTTTGGTACGGATGCTCCAGGCTCCCGTTCCCCCCTGCAGCAGCATCATCGTCCACGTAGAGCGTTGTGGGTTCGTCTGATTGTTTCCCGGTCCAGGGATCGAAGAGCACGTCATCGGTGATGTTGTCACCGGTGCCGGAGGGGTTAAGGGTGGGGTGGTAGGGGCCGGAGTTGTTTCCCCACCAGTTTTGGGTGGCATTGATAATTTGTCCGCCGTTGTTCGTTGCATTGATGCCGTACTCCTGGTTTCCAGTGATGTTGTTGGTGTGGATCTCATTATTCTCAGATCCGGATATGAGATGGATACCGATTCTGTTCTGTTGAATGAGGTTCCCGGCTAACACATTCCCGTTTCCCGGCCACACATATATACCATAGTCTCCATTCTCATGGCAGGTGTTGCTCGAGAGGATGTTTTCATCGCTGGACTGAAGGCCGATCCCGTGATTGGTATTCCATGCGACGTCATTGTTGGTGAGCGTGTTCGAGTTCGAATCGAGGAGACGGATCCCATACATTCCGTTCTCCCAACAGATCGTGTCATTCAGGACATTGTCCCTGGACTGATCCATGTAGATCCCAGCTTCTCCATTCGCAGAGCAGTTATTGTCCTCCAATGTGTTGTTGTGGTTCCACGGGGAATCACCGAAGAACCAGACTCCGTATTTCGTATTGTTTGTGCAAATATTGTTCTCGACATGGGTGAATGATGATGTACGAAGGAACAATCCACTGTCATCGTTCTTGGAACACGTGTTGTTCACGACGGAATGGTCCTGGGTCCACCAAAGGGTGATACCGGTTCCCCCAGAGAGGAAGAGATTATCTCGAATGGTGTTGTTATGCCCGCCGAAGGAATTGACGGCATGGAGATTGCCAATCCCGGATGCATTATGGACCGCATTCCAATTACTATTGGAAAAGTAGACCCCTCTCCGGTTGTTGAAGAACAAACAATAGGAGATCTCAGTGTGATCAGATTCCACCTCAATGCCGGAATCCTGATTGGTGGCTCCAGAAGTTGATATGTTGAAGTTGGAAATCCGCACATTGTCCTCCGTTACCAGAACCACATCTCCGCTGCTACTCCCATCAATGGTCGTATTCGCACTTCCATTCCCGATCAGGCTCACCGTTTTATTCACCAGGACATTCTCGTAGTACGTCCCGTTGAACACCCTGATGGTATCCCCGCCGGTGGCATTATCGACAGCATCCTGGA
>DAOVMN010000185.1 GCA_030630685.1 Thermoplasmata archaeon
CCTCTCGGGAAACTCGCGAACCATTGTCACCCTTTCGGTAACCGCTCCCTCCGTAAATGCAGCCGGGGCCCGCGGCCTTGCCAGGGTAGCGAACATCGGAGTGAGGGCAGGGAACGTTACCATTGGCACCATCACCATACTCCGGGGTTCTGCCGAGGTGCTCAGGAACGGCACATCCTCCCCGCTCAGCTCTGATGATGAGATCCTCTCAGGCGACATCGTGACCACCCAGGGCTCCTCGGTCATCTCCTTAAACGTCTCCAAGCTATTCTCCAACATCGGGGATGCGGAGGGCGAGATATACCTCCTGCTCCATAACGCGACAGTGGGCTTCCTGAGGTACGAGGATGCAGCCTACGTATGGATCATGAGCGGGAACGTCTTCATCTGGGTCCCCGGGGGCGGGGGCACCAGGGCCTCTACACCCTTGCTGCTCAACCTCTCGGAGATGGAAATAATCAATGCAGAGTTCCCGGGCAGGGACTACAATGCGGTGCTGACGATCACTCCGGATTTCGAGGGTGCGTTCTTCTCCCTGAACGTCACTCCCGATGGAACAAGTGTTGAGGTCTACGATGGAGAGCTCGATGTCAAAAATGACGAGGACAGCCTTGTTATTGAAAGATATGAGCACCTCACTGCCAAGAGAACGGGTATCATCCCGGAGCCCGAACCCGTGGAAAGAACCATAATTGTGTTAGAATCCGATGGATGCGTGGAGGGGACTGTTTATTGCCAGGGCATCAACGTGCTCGAGCTTCCGGATACTTATTACCTGCCGGCAGGGAATAGGGAATACTACATCACCCCGCCCCTACCGGACCTCACACTGAATCTCACGGGTCGTACAGTAGGGGAATATTCCATCACCTTTACCACGATCAGCGGGTATTCCGCAAAGTCCTTTTCCCTTACCACGACCGGCTCACTAAAGACAACCGATACTTTTGTCTTTTCCGAGAACGAGCTGAAACTGAGGAATATGGAAACCGGGAAGACCTATGACCTCACTATTTCCTATGAGAACGTGAGCACCGGATTCTCCTCGGATTTCCAGGCCGCAGGAATAAAGACCTCTGATGAGGATCAGGGCTTCAGGGTCGAGGATTGGGGAAAGCTGGGGGATGAGGAGGAAAAGCCTGTGGTGATCTCCCAGGGGGACGAGAAGGTTAATGTCCCTACAGGGATTACCGGGGAGGAGCTGGACGAGTTGCTCGCACCTCCGGAAGAGGAGAAACCTGCGGTCTGGCTCTGGATCTCTGTATTCGGGATCCTGATATTGGTAGCGGTGATTTGGGGGATTGCCTTGTGGGAAAGTAAGAAGAAATAAGGGAAGGAATACCCGAATCCATCGGTTTTTGCACCATAAAACATAAATAACAATCTATAAAAGTCCATCCCAAACCCAACTTCCGTCAGAAAAGACGAAGAAAGTGATGCCGGAGCAGTTCCATGAAACATCCGATTGCCCTTGTGATACTGGTTGCCTTACTCCTTGCCATACTCCCCTATCTGCCTGTGATGAACTTCGAAGAGACCAGGCATACCAGGTACGACGAAGCAAGCGAAGATGAGGAGCTTCCCCTATTGGACAGTGATGGAGACGGAATGCCCGATGACTGGGAGATCCGATACGGCCTCAATCCCCTTGATGCAAGGGACGCGGATTACGATAAGGACAACGACGGCTGGGACTTCGATAGGAACGGCTACATCGAGGGTGGGATGAAAAACGAGACCTTCACCAATCTGGAAGAGTACCTCCAGGGAACAGATCCCACGAATAATGACACAGACGGGGACGGGATGCCGGACGGCTGGGAAGTCCATTATGGCTTCGACCCCCTCGATCCCAAGGATGCACATTACGATTCTGACCGCGACGGCTTTGATGAAAATAATGATGGCTTCTTCGACCCTGACGAGAACTTCTCCAATCTCAAGGAGTTTAAAGCAAATACGAATCCCAGGAATCCAGACACGGATGGCGATAAAATGACTGACGGTTGGGAGGCTTATTACGATCTCGACCCTCTTGACCCGGATGACAAGGATGAGGACCCTGACGGGGACGGCTTTGATGTGAACATGGACGGGAAGATCACCATTGCTGAAAACTACACGAACCTCGAGGAATTCATTCATAAGACGAATCCCAGGGGCCCTGACACGGATGGGGACAGGATGCTTGACGGATGGGAGGCGTATTACTACGACAGGGCCCAGGTGAGTAACGATCCAGATATCTATCTCAACGCAAACCAGCTTAATCCCAGGAATCCCGAGGGAAGGGGTGAAGACCTTGATAATGATGGCCTCATAAATTGTCTGGAATACCAGAATCCGTTCGATGTGGATGGCTTTATTCATTCCAACCCGATAAACAACGACACGGATGGGGACGGACTCTTAGATGGTTGGGAGATGGCCCCGGTTCTACCGGACATATCGCAAAAATATCACGGCAACCCCTGCCTTGATCCAACAACCAGTGACACGGATGGGGACGGGATGCCGGACGGCTGGGAGATCAACTGGAATCAAGGATGGATAGGGGATGACGGCAACCAAGACCACTACCTGGACCCTGCCAACGGCACAGATAGAAACAGGGACGAGGAACCGGATGGCTGGGACATAAACAGGAATGGAGAGATAGACGGGAATGAGGCCTATATCAACATCGAGGAGTACAGGGGGGGCTCGAACCCATTCTTAACCGATACCGATAAGGACGGGATGCCGGACGGCTGGGAGGCCGCCTTCGGCCTAGACCCTGCGGTCAACGATTCGCTAAAGGATAATGACGGGGACAGTTTCAATGCCTACCGGGTCCTATTCGGGCTCGGGAAGGTGGGGGGCGGGGAATACAATAATATCATGGAATTCGATGGCGGGATAAACTGGACCAATCCCTCCAACAATGATACGGACAGGGATGGGATGTGGGACGGGTGGGAACATTATTACAACCTCGACCCCCTGGATCCGCGTGATGCGGATGATGAGCTGGATCAGGACGGCTATGATTTCGATCACGACGGTGTTATCGACAGGCTTGAGAAATTCACGAACCTCGAGGAGTTCCTGAATGGGACCAACCCCTACGATCCGGATACCGACGGGGACGGGATGCCGGACGGCTGGGAGGTGTACTACGGTCTTAATCCCCTGTTGAATGATTCCATGGGAGACCTTGATAAAGATGGGATCACCAACTATGAGGAATGGAACAACACCTTCTTTGACGTGGACGGGATCATCCCCATGGACCCGTCCTCCAATGACACGGATGAGGACGGGATCCGGGACAAAGAGGAGACCATTCCTGGTGAGGACGGCTTCATTACCGATCCCACCTGCCCGGACACGGACGAGGACGGGATACCGGACGGCTGGGAAGTGGCACACGGTCTCGATCCTACATTCGCTCCCGATGCGGAATACGACCTGGATAATGACGGTTGCTGGCTTGATACGGATTATGACGGGACCTATGACACCTATTTCAATTTCACCAATCTCATGGAATACCTGAACGGCACAGACCTCTACAACCCGGACACGGACAATGATACCATGCCTGACGGCTGGGAGACCTTCCACGGCCTCAATGCCACAGATTCCCTGGACAAGGAGCTGGACCTGGACAATGACGGGATACCGAATTTCGAGGAATACAACTCCACACTGCTCATGGCATCCGATACCGATGGCTTCATCTACACAGACCCGAATTCGATCGATACGGACATGGACGGGCTCTCGGACTACGAGGAACTCAACTTTGCCAATCCCACGGATCCCACGAATAATGACACGGATTTCGATGAGATGCCGGATGGTTGGGAGGTGAAATATTACCTCGACCCCCTGAACCCTGCCGACGCCAAATGGGACAACGACACTGATTCCTATGACATTAACGGGAACGGCGTTATCTCGGCAGCGGAGTACTACACCAACCTCGATGAATATTACAACAGCACCAATCCCCAGGTAGCGGACACGGATGGTGACGGGATATGGGATGTCTGGGAGGCGTATTACCGGTATTATTGCCTCTCCTCAAAAAATCCCGACATAGCGATACATGCGGATTCCTTTAATCCCACGGATCCACGAGATGCGGATGATGACCCGGACGAGGATGGACTGAACAATTCCCTGGAGTTCCTGAATCCCGTGGATTTCGACGGCATACTCTCCAGCAATCCCCTGAACAACGACACGGACGGGGATGGAATATGGGATGGCCTGGAGTGTTCCGGCACCGTGATCTACCGGGTTTTCACGGATCCCACCTGCCCGGATACGGACGGGGACGGGATGCCGGACGGGTGGGAGAGCAACTACACCCTCGGTTGGATCATCCCCGGAGAACTGGGTGGTCATTATCTCAATGCCACCGATCCCTCGGATGCGGGCCGGGATGAGGATAACGATGGCCATGATTACGACTGGGTTCCGGATTATTATAGACACTTTACGAACTACAGGGAGTATGATTTCTGGAGCCGGCATCCCGAATATCTCTGCAATCCCTTTGACTGGGACAGTCTGGTGGACGATTACACGGATGGTTTTATCGCCTATATTATAGACCATGAAGGTGGTATGGAATGAGATCTCTCTTTGGTTTTATCGTTTTCCTCGCTGCGTTCCTCTGTGCTGTGAGCCTCGTACTTCCACACACAACCGCTGACTTTTTGGATGAAGACCCGGATAGCGATGGTTACGACGGCAGATTTGCCCGACCAGGGGATGAATTGTTCACAACCGGTGAAGAGTATGAGAACGGCACAGACCCGTATAACCCGGATTCCGATGATGATGGCATGACCGACGGCTGGGAGGTTCGCTGGGGTTTCGATCCCAATGATGACTCGGATGCGGATCTCGATGCGGACGGGGACGGTAAGACCAATCTTAAGGAGTTCCAGGAAGACACCAATCCCAGGGACGTTGACCTTGACCATGACGGGATACCCGATGTCTGGGAGGACAATCACGGCCTGGACTCCAGCGATCCCACGGATGCCGGAGAGGACCCGGATTATGATGGGCTCACGAATCTGGAGGAGTTCAGGAACAGGACCGAACCCTTCAACCCGGACACGGACGGGGACGGCATGCCGGACGGCTGGGAGGTGCACAACGATCTCGACCCGAACAACCCGAACGATGCCGACCCGGACTTTGACAATGGTGGGGTGAGCAACTATGGGGAATACCTTAACGGCACAGACCCGTGGGATCCGGATGATGATTATGGTAATCCAGGCGGA
>DAOVMN010000408.1 GCA_030630685.1 Thermoplasmata archaeon
ACACAATCCTGGTTAACCCCGGAAACTACACGGAGAATGTGAATGTGAATAAAACGCTCACGATCAAATCCACTTCCGGAAATCCTGAAGACACCGTGGTAAGTGCGAACAATACTGCGGCCAATGTCTTCGAAATATCAATGGATTGGGTGAACATCAGCGGATTCAAGATAAATGGAGCAACAGATGAAGCTGGTATTTATCTAAATGAGCGGGAGCACTGCAACATTTACAACAATAGCATCGAGAACAACCGTTACGGCATATACTTTCACAGATCATCCGATAACACGATCTCCGATAACAATCTCAGTAACAACAAATACGGCATCTACTTTTATTACTCCGACAACAACATAATCATAGGCAATGAAGTCGAGAGCAATGATTATAATGGTATCTATATGTATTATTCATCCGATAATCTTATCGGCAGCAACAAAATCGAGAATAACCGCTGGGATGGTATTGACTCATTTAAATCGAACGACAACATGATCATCAACAACCGGGTCATGAATTCCGGCGATAGTGGCATCTACCTGTTCATGTCATCCGGCAATACCCTCTCCAACAATATCTTTGAGAATAATGACGACAGGGGCATCAAGGCGTCCTGGTCTTCCGACAATCTCATTTACTTCAATACCCTCGGCCATAACTCCCTGGGCAATGTTTATTCAAGAATCTCGGCCAACACCTGGCGCACACCCACCGAAATCTGCTACATCTATCAGTCCACTCATAAAAGCTACATGGGCAACTACTACAGTGACTACGAGGGAAGTGATGAAGATAAGGATGGAATTGGTGATACTCCTTATGATCTACCCGACGATGAGCCGGATGATGAGTATCCGCTGATGCTGCCCTTTGATTGCTATCCCATACAGGCATGGTGGCTCAAGAGCGACGGCACGATGTATAAAGGTGATACAACCGGTCCTTTTGGGAACGTGCTTATTATCAAAGGCGAGTCTAATACATGGATTGCGGATTATCCGGCGGCGGAGGATACTGCTTTCCCGTTGAATACGAACTGGACCGGATATTTAACCTTCGTATCAGCACCACAAGATGGCCATAACTTCCGGGTTGAAATAGGTTATTCCGATGGTACCGATTTCACCCCCGGGGAACCGAATGCAACCCTGAAAGGCGATGGGAGTAAAACGGCTTTTGCATTCGAGACCTCTGCAGCCGAGTTTACCGTACCGAAGGACAATTATCTATCTTTGAGGATTACAAGTGACGATTCCGATTACGAGGTCAGAACCGGCGGTGGCTGGAGCTATATCTCATCTCCGAAGACGGATCCGGGCTATCCGCGCGAGGGGCTTGAGACCAACTTCTCGGCCGAGCCTATCGTAGTTGCGACTGACGAGGATGTGAACTTCACAGGCGAGACCTCGGGCGGTTCCCCTCCTTATACCTGCAAATGGTATTTCGGTGACGGAAAAAGTAGCACCGAGCAAAATCCCACGCATAAATACGAGGAGGCGGGACTCTACACCGTCACACTTTGCGTGGCCGACTCGCACAGGAATAAGGCCATCGCGATCAAAGAGAACTACATCATAGTTATGGATATCGATTTCACAGCAGACGAACGCATATTAGAAGTAGATGAAACAGTCGAGTTTACAGACAAGACCGAGGGAGGAACTCCTCCTTATAGCTATGAATGGGACTTTAATTACAATGGCACGGTTGACAGCACGCTGCAGAATCCTTCATGGAATTATTGTGAACCCGGGACCTACACCGCTTCTTTGAAAGTAACCGGTTCCGGGGGAAAAGGAGTTACCGGTATCAAGGAGGATTTCATCACTGTATTTGACCCCGAGCTGACACTTAACTCTACAGGGAATTTCGGCGGCGCGGCCTGCTCTGTTGCAGTACAGGGAAATCATGCCTATCTTGGGCAGGGATCGAGGCTTATTGCATTGAATATCTCGGGTGAAGAACCGGAGAAGGTTGGTTCGCTGGCACTGCCTGACATAGCTTCGGAGATATTCATCAAGGATAATTACGCTTATATTGCGAATAGCGAGTCCGGTCTATCGATAGTGGATATTTCCAGGCCCGCTAATCTCACGATTGCCGGCTCCGCACATATTCCTGATGGGGAATGTAAAGGGGTTTTTGTCTCCGGGAACTACGCATACCTGGCGGCAGGAGAGAAGGGCCTACAGGTTGTAAATATTTCCAACCCATCAAATCCTTATGTTGATTCCTCACTTGAGATAGGAAGATTAAGACATGTCTTTATTCCCGGTCCATATTATGGAGGAGGAAATTCACCTGAGACTGTTGTGTTAAACGAGGTGCATCCTTCTAATGAAACATCAGGCGAGTGGATAGAGATCTACAATGGCGGCTCTGAAAACATCTCACTCGTTGATTGGAGGCTTATGAACGGAACCGGGGATTTGAACTATACGATACCTGAAACAGGTGCGGATTGGAACGGAACTCTCGAGCCCGGTGAATACCTCGTTGTTCACATTACCAAAGAGGAGGACACACCCGGTTGGGATATCTATGCCAACCTCTCCGAATTGCTTAATGACACAGGTGAC
>DAOVMN010000516.1 GCA_030630685.1 Thermoplasmata archaeon
ATGCCGGTGCTGGATGAAAACCAGCTTTGACCGCCATTGGTGCTGATGTACACATCGTCTCCCGCAACGTAGAGAGTTGTGGTAACAGTGGGATGTACAGCCAGATCCTCCACCACATTCATCCGAAGGGTATTTCAGCTCGTTGTAGAGCAACTGGATGTCCCTGCTCAGATTGGAGAGTTCCTGCTGAAGGTGAACAAGGGACATGTACAATTCCAGGGATGCGTTGAAATAACCTGTGGAGGTATCTTCCCCTTTCCGCCCCCCGGTCAATGCCGTCTCAACCGCATCTGACGAGGACTCTCCGGTGTCCTCCCTCATCTGGATACCCTGAAGATACGCCATCGCAAACGCCGACGATACCATCAGGGTGACGATCAATAAGCTAAGGAATCTCTTATTAACTGTTTTCTTACCATTCATCCTCTCAACTCCATACTGTCCAAAAGAACCCGATCAGCAACCCTGTATGCTTCAGGGCAGGGGCTGTAGAAAGGGCTGGGTGGTTTTTTAATCTCAGATGGAAGCATTGTTCACCTCTTCCTCTTCATAGATTTTCGAGGTGTCGCAGTGCTGGCGTACTGCCACAACCAAACATCACTATTACCATTAATAAGCCTGTCGGGGTCTCATAGATGACAGACGGGGGGTTTCTAACGACGAATAATACCATATAAACCCCGCCTACAGTCCGCATAACTACCAAATTCAGCGGAAAATGTTTAGATAGTCGTCTCCTCCCAGAAGATCACCTCAGTAGAGGAGGTGACAATTATGAGAAAAAGAACCGCCATAAAAACAACCAAACGTAAGAAATGCCGTGGCCAGAGGATAAGTCTCCGATGGCAGAAACGGCAGGAAAAGAAAACGGACAAGAAAGGATCCCGGAACCCAACGGACTTGGAAAGCAGCATGGAGCTCGCTAAATGTCTCTCTTATCCTGGAGACGAAGGCCTCCCGCCAGAAGAGTGTAGGAAAGGTGGAACCAGTTGCCATGTACTTCAGGAATCGGGCGTGCAAGCCCTACGATGAGAATCCCAAAACCTATCTGGCGGATTGCTCGAAAAGGGGTGTTCACGAGGGGATAAACGGCATCCTCAAAGACCACTACAACCTGGTGACCAATTTCGTGTCAAAGGGGCTGAATAGGGCTTCACATCATGTGCTGAAGACCCTGGTGGCTATGCTTTCTGTGGCGCTGGTCAGGGCGAACCAGTGG
>DAOVMN010000135.1 GCA_030630685.1 Thermoplasmata archaeon
TAGCTGCTTTATCTTTTTCTGATATCATTTATCTTCTTTCCTCCATTATAGTATTTTTGGATTCCGTATAACGGTTGGTGGGTATGCAAAGAATCTTGACTGTTTTATCTCCGGAGGCCTTCCTAAGTCTTGGCACTAACACCCACCTCGAAGGTCGTCATAAGGGTTTTTCTCTCTTCTTTCAACGGAAACTCCTCAAGATAAAGCTCGGTAGCCTCTCGGAGGTTGTCTATGGCTTTTTGTATGGCTTTCCCCTGGCTGACTGTGCCCACTTCAGGGCATTCGGCTACATACATATCCTCTTCGTTATAGAGGATTGCTGTAAAGTTTCTCATTTTATCACACCCTTGGCAATGCGTTTCTACTATATAGCGTTTGATTAGACCCAAGCCGAATTTCATATGACGGTTCTGGTATATCTGAAGCTTTGCGGAACGAAGTGGAGCATGTTCTGAAGGTGAACCGAAGGTTCGCCAAATTTCCCCCAGGGATTTTGCCGAAGGCAAAAGGGCTGATATGCATCCCTTTGAAAGAACCCCTCTATGCAAATCCCTTTTTCCTTGTTTAGATTTCATAATATCTAAGTCACCTCCTGCCCCCCTTGGTCTATCCCGCCTTCCCGGAGACAACGATTAGGGCCAAAGAGAGCGAAAGTCTCATTCAAGCCCTTTATCCTCGGACGTTGTTATAAAGATTTTGCATCACATTGATACCGAGTTGTACAGCTTTTCAGCTAAATCCTGACATTCGGGATAAGATCGTCCTTCAGCTCGTTCCAGTTCGTGAAATCCCTGGTGTCCGTCGGGTTTGGCGGCTGCGGCAACGGAGGAGGAAGCTCGATATCCACGAGCCTGCCCACCGATACCTGTGCTATCCCCACAGTGATCACGAAGGACTTCTCATCGTCCGCTTTAAAGGCCGTGCAGACGATGCGCATCTCCTTCCCTACGGAAAACCTGGTGGTTCCGTTCTGTGCCGTGCCGTTGTAGATAAAATAAAGGTAGGTGTAGCCCTGGGCAGTCTTCCGCTCACCCTCGATGGGAGGTTCTTCGAGTGTAACCCTTTCGTCCTCAGAATACTCCTGCAGGTACTTCCTCATCTCATCGAGCATGTCCTCCCTCTCAGGCATCACCGGGAATTTGAGGGTTACCACCGAAAGAAAGGCAGGGTATCCATCACCATCCTCGGCATTATCCTCATAGATGCGGATGGAGAGGCCGAACATGCCCATCAATCCCACCATATCCTCGTCATGTTCCGGGAGATGTCTCCAGTTGTTTCCAGCCCTTGCATCAAGGTATTCTTCCGGAACCTCGGCCCTCGTAAGCCCGAAATAAGGTAGTGAGGCAGCCATGAGTATCAGGATAATGATAAACGAGATTGCAGGTGTGAGCTTTGCCCTGTGCTCTCTGAACAAGCGTTTCATGGGCGGCACATCTTGTGCGGGCTCATACCCGGATTTATCCTCGTAATCGATGCCTTTGAATATCGAATCAAAGGTGAACCTTCCGGCCAGGATCAGGATCCCGCCGATCACGCCTGGAATGAAGGCAAGGGTGAGAAGGTCCTCGGAAATGGCCCAGAGGATCCCGGCAGAGACTATTATGTATCCAAGGATAATGAGGGCCTCGGAAAAGCTTAGTTTCATAAAACCCAGGTCGATCATTCCCTTTTCCTGTTGCTCGAGGTAGAGCTGGTATCCCCACGCATTCTTGATTGCACTCCCGATGCGATAGAAGGCAAAGATCATCACCAAGAACACGAAGATTATCATCCCTGAGGTGTCCACATCAAGGATGTCCATGAGCTTTAACATCGAATAAAAGAAGACCGGGATGATGATACCGGTTGATGCGCTTCTTACTCCTTTTTTCACCTCCTTGAGCCCAGGGGCGGGGGGGAATTTCTCAAATGGCGCATAGGAGCCCAGTTCCTCCTGTGCATCCCTTTCAGTGATCCTTTTGTGGTAGGTGCTGTCGATCTCTATCATTCGTTTGTCCATGAGCTCGATACTATCCTTCTCACGTGTGAGTGTGAATAATAGATTCAGGGCCCTCCCCTGGATCAACTTTCCCCGCTTCATGAGGATACGAACCCCTTCAAGGATGGTGAATATTATCAATGGCCACCAGAAGAACACGAAAATGAGGCTGATGAACAGGGATTTAAGGCCATTCCTGTCATATTTCTGGTTCTCCAATTTCATCCCTTTCAGTGAGAGGAGAGGAATGTAGAGGAACCTTCGTCCGGAGATAAGGCCCTTCCTTTCCCCGAGGTAGATGCCCCGATTCGTGAGGACATAGGAATGCGGTCTCCAGTTGTTCACCATCAGGGTATCCCTGTCCAACACCTCTTCCCTGTCTTTCTTCAGGTGTCTGCCGAACCAATACTCCGCAGGAACGACCTTGTTCACCCCGGAATCGAAGAGCAGTCCGTTTTGCACCATGCTGAGGTAGACCGGATAAAGGGGGATGCCATTGCGCCATTTGTCGAGAATGGCAGCAAGGAAAAGGAATAGCGATATCACAATGAGAAGACAGAATCTGCCGCTCCAGATCCTGAAACCAAGATATGAGCCGAAAAAGAGGATGTTCGTTAGGATGAATATGGCCATGTAGCGCTCTATTTCTATCCCGGCGAGGTTGAATGTCTTACCCTCCCTTATACCAAGGGTTACCCCACTAACTGGAACGGGACTGGAAAAGTCTGCTTCGTCCACCTCCCAGACTGCCTCCCCTGATCCACCCTCCGGGCTTTCTTCTGCTTCGGGATTGTCGTCCACAAGAAGCGCCTTTTGGGGTGCCCTGCCGGATCCGTTGGGTAAGGGAGGAATATCTGGCGAACTCCATGCTGTTTCAGGATGGCCTCGATAATGAAGAAGCAGCACATTCCTAAGGGCGAATCCTTTGGCAAAGAAGTAGATGCTCAGCAGGCTGGTAAGGAAGCAGATGGCCGCCAGACTGTCCATCACCGGAATGATGGAAAGGAAAAGGACAATGTATCCGTACAGGAAATATTTCCTGTGGTTGTAGAAAAGCTTCTCCTTGATCTCTGAGATCTCCCTGAGAACACTATTATTTTCATATGACCTCATTGCACGCTTAAATCTGATGATAAAATAAAAGCTTTTCCTGCCCGGTATTTAGTTAGAGGGGTATTTTGTTGTCATTGCGGCGACAATACTGACAACGTTTAACACCATTGTAAAAACATATCTCCAATCTATTTATATACTTTCTAGTGGTTTTTTGAAACGTCGGCGAAGAACCGACACATTTGCTCAGGCGCAAGAGGTAACAGAACAACTTTTTTTACAGGAGTCGTTCTCCTCATCCTCCATGCCCGCACGCATTAAATCTGTTGCCTCTTGTCGAGCATTCGTAGCTGTTCCCCCAAATTCCCTGGTTTGTTTTAAACTTTATGTTTTTCTGGGAATGGAAGTTTGGAAAAGCAGTTATTTCGACTGTGCTTTTTGCACAAACTATTTCAATCCCTATGATTATCAGGCAACCATGAATGATAACATCAGGGAACTAATCCAGAAGCTTGACGATAACAGATTCCTTATCCCCAAGCACGGGAAGATGCGGGTGGACGGTCTTGTATATGCTAACGAGGGAATGCTTTCCCATCTATTCAGGGAGAATGCCCTGAAACAGGTTGTCAATGTGGCGACCCTACCCGGCATTCAAGGAAGGTCCATGGCCATGCCAGACATCCACTGGGGTTACGGCTTTCCCATCGGCGGCGTAGCGGCCACGGACTTCGAAAACGGCGTCATCTCACCCGGGGGCGTGGGGTTTGACATCAACTGCGGTGTACGCCTCATTCGCACCGACCTCATGATGGATGAGGTAAGGCCGCACATCAAGGAGCTTGTGAACACCCTCTTCGATCTCGTACCCTCGGGACTGGACTCCAAGGGCCTTAAGCCCGTTTCGATACCCGAGCTTGATCGTGTGCTGGAAAGAGGAGCGGAATGGGTGGTGGAGCAGGGTATGGGCTGGGAGTCCGATCTCGGACACATGGAAGAGAACGGAAGGATGAAGGAGGCGGATGCCGGTGTAGTGAGCCATGCTGCCAAGAAACGGGGGCATACAAGATTGGGGTCCCTGGGAGCAGGGAACCACTTTGTGGAGGTCCAGGTGGTGGACGAGGTCTATGACATCGAGAAGGCCAGGCTATTTGGCATAACTGGCAAAGGGCAGGTCGTGGTCATGGTACACACGGGTTCCAGAAGCCTTGGTCATCAGGTGTGCTCTGATTTTCTCAAGGTCATGGAACGTGGGGTGCAGCGATACGGGATATCCCTTCCGGACAAGCAGCTTGCGTGCGTGCCGGTTCGATCACCCGAGGGGGAAAGATACCTGAAAGGTATGGCCTCGGCAGCGAACTTCGCCTGGGCGAACAGGCAGACCATCACCCATAGGGTAAGAAAGGGATTCGAGAAGGTGTTCGGCAGGAGTGCTGAGGAGCTTGGGATGGAGCTGGTTTATGACGTGGCGCACAACATTGCCAAGATCGAGGAACACGTTGTGGATGGCAAGCGGAAGAAGGTGGTGGTACACAGGAAAGGAGCCACACGGGCCTTTGGGCCGGATCACTCTAAGGTACCAGCGGATTACCGTTCCGTGGGCCAGCCCGTGCTCATACCCGGGGACATGGGGACATCGAGCTATCTTCTTGTCGGGACAGACATAGCGATGGAAGAGACCTTTGGCTCGACCTGTCACGGTGCCGGACGGTTGATGTCCAGGCGAGAGGCGGTCCGCAGGTTCATGCAGTTGGATATTGCCCAGAAGCTTTACCGGGAACGGGGCATCTATATTAAGGCCAAATCCCCGAGGGTGGCGGCAGAGGAGGCCCCGATGGCCTACAAGGATGTCTCGGAGGTGGTGGATGTGACCCATGGGGCCGGGATATCCTTGAGGGTTGCCCGGATGAGACCGTTGGGGGTTGTGAAAGGGTGAAGGGGTGTGGTGGACGTGGCCCATGATGCAGGGATTCCAATCCATGATTCCCCACCCATTTAATGTGCCTATATCACTTTTTCTCCATCCATCATCATTCCTATTGTTCCCTACAACGTGTCATACAGCTTCCGTTTCAGATAGATGGCAAAGGCGATCATCCCGATGCCCCCGATTATCTCGAATATCCCCACAGCCGTGAGAACAGCCTTGATCCTGCCGTGGTCGGTCTCCTCGTTCCCCTCATATAGAATAAGGATGTAGTACACATCGGTGGCAGCGGTGCCGTTGTCATCCGTCACCCGCAGGGTAGCATTGTAGGCCCCTTCCCTGTGATAGGTGTGCTCTGTGTTCCCGTTCTCTGTGGAGTTCCAGTCGTAGTTCCCGTCCCCCTCGAAATCCCATTCAAAGAATACCAGCTCGCCATCCGGGTCGTAGGAGCCAGCAGCGGAAAAGAACACCTTCTCCCCGGGCTCCGCCACAGTGATGTTCCCTCCCACCGCGACCGGGGGCTGGTTTTCTCCCGGGACATTCAGGGAAATTACCCCAATGGGCAGGATCAGAAGGGTGAATATCAGGTATGCAGAGAAAAGGTGAAGCGGTCTCATAACCGGCCTTCCCCCTCGAGAGAGAACTCCCTGTCGAGTCTCTCCTGGATGCTGTCCACGGCCTTGCGATACTGCTCGATGACCGTTGTCATGTGCTTCTCAACGACATTCCAGGCACGGGAGAGGTTGCTGAATCTCAGGCGGTAGCCTTTGTGAATATACCCTGTATCCTCGGAATTGAATGATGTTTCCTCCAGCAAGTTCATGGATTTGAGCCTGTTCAGATGCCGGTAGACCGTGGCCCGGGTTGTTTTCAGGAATGATTCAAGCTCGTCGATCTCCCAGAGCTTGTTCCTTCGCTTGATGAAGCAGTCCATGAAAAGCCGGTAGGGTACACTTTTCAGTATGGCTTCTTTGGTCCTGTTCTCCGGGAGGTAGCCGATCCGGGTAAGGAACGAGATCACTTGGTTTTCCAGTTCGTCGCCCATCGGTTCCCATGTCGAATTGAGTACTATTCGAAACGCCATGCGATGAAAAGGACGGTTCAAAATAATAAATCTTTGGTGGACTCACCTGGGTTCAAGTACTTCCGAATACCCCATTTCAAAACAGTGAAATATCTGAGGTTCCCCTCATGCACTTAGGAAAGGAGGGAACCTCATGCATTCGATCGAGTGCCGGAGGTGCGAGCCGCATACACCGCGTTATACGCCGTTGGTTGTTTCCTTTGTTAGTGATTTGGCTATCTGCTGTGGACCTAATCGTTCTCCCATGTGAAAATTGTGCTCCGTTTTCTTTGTTGGAACGTAATATCAAAATAATCAA
>DAOVMN010000140.1 GCA_030630685.1 Thermoplasmata archaeon
CCACCTCCTTTATTCTTGGAAGTATTCCCCCATTATTGATTTTGCTAATACCGATAGAATTATAATTCATGAGCACATACAGGCAACATGAAAAGAAATTTTAGTCATCACACAAGCAAGGCTCTGAAGGCGATTGCGCCAATATTGATCGGCATAATTGGTGTATTGACCGTTTTAGTGTTATTGGCACCAAACGCAAGAGCGGATTGGACAGTGATGGTCTATCTGTGCGGGGACAACAATCTTGAGGGACACATCTCAGAGGACCTTGGCGAACTCCAGGACTCGGACACGGAAGATGTGGACATTCTCGTACTGTGCGATTACAATGAAACGCATGATGGGGAGACCAAACTCTACCACATCTATGGTGACGGGGAAACGGATGAATTGTCAGAGGATTGGGTGGAAAACGAGATAAATATGGGAGCTGAAGAGAATCTTACCGAGTTCATTGATTTTTGCCTGACAGAGTATCCCTCCTCGCGGACATGCCTGATATTCTGGGACCATGGAAGCTCGTGGTCCGGTGTTTGTACGGATGATCATGTGGATGACCCTGGTTCCACTGACAAGATACGCATCAGGGAGATGAGAAATGCCCTGGATTCGGCTCTTCCTGGGGGCGACACGATAGACATCATCGGTTTCATGGCTTGCTCGATGGCTACGACAGAGGTATGCTACGAACTCAGTGAATATGCGGAATATGTTGTTGCGTCGGAGAAAACGGCGTGGGCATTTAAAGGACAGGCGATCCTCTGGGACCTTGATACCATCATCAATTACATGGATGACCATGACTCCCCCTCGGATGTTGCTAAGAAAATAGTGACCAATGCCATGACCCTGACAGCGGACGAGGAGAGAAAATCCCATACATGGTCTGCAATGGACCTTGACCGGCTTCCAGCTCTTAGGAATGATATTGACACCTTCAACACGGAACTGATGACCTGTTTCCCAGAATATCATGTGGAGATCGCTGAAGCACGGATGAACACCGAGGAGTACAAGCTTGGGCAGAGAGTTGATCTCTATCATTTTGCCCAGCGAATAGAAGCCGATACCTCGCTGCCGCAATCACTAAGAGACGCTGCACAGGACGTGATGGATGCTGTAGATTATGCTGTTATCGAGGAAGGTGCCCATACCGGCTCAGAGCTCACCCGGGGCAGTTATTACTATCAGGAGGCGGGCGAAAAACAGGAGGAGGGTCCGGCAAACCATTCTCACGGTCTTCACATCTACTTTCCAGTGAACACCACTTCCTACTCTTCACAATACAATTATTTCAAAGGGGTTGAACTGTTCTGTGACGATTCTCTATGGGACGAGTGGCTTATCATGTACACAAGCTACATCTTCGTGGATGACAGCAGTGCAGGTTTCGAGGACGGTTGCCTGAGATATCCCTACAGTACCATAAACGAGGCACTTGATGTTGCCAATGATGGGGATACTATCAGGGTCTTTGGTGGGATATACAATGAAAGTATCGAGGTCAACAAACCGCTTACCATCGAGGGGAACGGAACGAATACGGTCATTGATTGCCCATCAGGGAATGCTGTGAATATAATCTCTAACTATGTGACAATCTCCCAGCTTTTTATCTATACCCCCACGGGTGACGATGACATAGAGATCCAGGCCAATGATGTGGTGATAGCCAACTGCACCCTGTCCAACTGCGGGGAAAACAGCCTCCACATACTCCATGCCGACGATATCGTGATTGAATGGAGCGTTATCCGCATGGCCGGGGGTGCCGGAGTGACCATCGCGGATTCCGATGATGTCCTATTCGACAACTGTCAAATACGCTATAATATAGGTTATGGTGTGGAGATTTATTTGTCCACCGATACCGAGTTCTCATTGTGCAGGATCCATGACAACGGGAATGACGGGGTGTTTGTATCCGGGTCATCGGATACCCGGATATGGGATTGTGACGTGTATGATAATGCGGGTTATGGGGTGTATGAGGCTCTGGCATCGACCAATACCGACGCACGCTTTTGTTACTGGGGTGACCCGAGCGGTCCTGATGGAGACGGTCCTGGCTATGGGGATGAGATCAACTCGAATGTCATCTACTCCCCCTGGCTCGGTGATTGGGTCGGCACGATCCCACAAACCTTCTATGTTGACAGGACAGGGTTGATACAGGCCGCAATAGATCATGCAACCGAACGCCTGCCTCCTTGGGAGGATAAAGTGGAGGTTTATCCGGGCACCTACACTGAAAATGTATGGGTGCACAAGACCCTTACCATCTCCGGTACCTGTGATGTTCCACCATATCCGACAATCTACGCCAACAACTCCGGAGACGCCGTTTACATCACAGCGGACTGGGTGACTATTCAGCGTTTTTCCATATACACCGGACCCAACGGCGATGATGATATCCATGTTGGATCATCAAATCCTCGACAGGAAGCGAACCATGTGACAATATCCGAATGTAACCTGAGCACATGCGGGGATAACTGCATATATTTCCACTATTGCTCAGACGAGGGAACTGTGAAGGACTGCAGCATCATGTGGGCGGGAAACAATGGCATTCATGTCGAAGGCTCCGCGGACACTACCTCGGACAATAATACAATAAGCGACTGCATAATATCTGAGTGCAAAAACAGTGGAATAAGGATCGAAAAAAACTGTGAGGACAGTCTGATAACCGACTGTGAAATCTACGACGATGGTGGGGACGGCGTATGTAATAGAGGTATCCAAACCCAAATCCTGAACTGCAACATCCATGAGAATGATAAGAATGGTGTCAAAATCTCCAAAGCCTCGAACACCTTGATCAAGTGGTGCGATATCCGGGAGAATGGAGATTATGGCGTCTTCGAGGATTCCGGTGCGACCGACACCGATGCACGGTTCAACTACTGGGGACACTGGAGCGGTCCCGGTGGAGATGGGCCTGGTAAAGGGGACGGGATAACAGCACAAGTCCTCTATTCCCCCTGGCTTGGGTATCCCGCGGGAACGGTTCCACAGACATTCTATGTGGACACCACCGGGAAGATCCAGGTGGCAATTGATAACGCCACGGATGGAGATACGATCCGGGTGTATGCAGGACATTATATCGAGAACGTCGAGGTGAACAAGAGACTTGACCTCATAGGCAACGGTTCCGCAGCACAGGGCGGCAATAATACGGTCATCTCGGCAGGCAATTCCGGTGATGCCCTTTATATTACCGCGGATTGGGTGAACATCACGAACTTCTATGTGATGACCGGAATATCCGGAGAAAACGACATGGATGTCCGTGCGGACCATGTGAACATTACTGACTGCACCCTGAAAATTAGTGGTGGGGATGCCCTGTACCTCAGGAATGCCGATTTCTGCACAATCGATAGCTGTACGGTTAAAGATGCGGGGGGACACGGGATTTCCCTGAACAGTTATGTGTTCAAGAGGATCTATGATTCCGATAACAATACGATCTCGAACTGTACGATCTCCGATTGTACCGGCGATGGGATATTCATTGACGAACACTGCGATGACAATATGATCATCGACTGTGAGATATTCGACAATGGGGGAAACGGGATATCGGTTCATGGGGATAATCACAGTATCCAGTCATGTGATATCCACAACAACACCGGAAGCGGGGTGTATGTCAACGGCTCGATCTTCAATTCTCTTACCTATTGTCTTCTGTACTGGAACCAGGAGGATGGTGCTAATCTTTATAAATCCAGCTTCAACTCCATTTTACACTGCAAACTCCACAATAATGTTGATGATGGAATTGGCATGATCGGTGCTGAGAACAACACCATCTCCAACTGCACTATCTACGGCAACACGGATAAGGGGCTATATCTGCTTTCATCACACAGTAATATGGTCTCGAAATGCGATATTTATGGCAACGATGACGGCCTCTATGCCTTTACCTCCCATAACAATGAACTCTCTGAGTGCGATATCCACAAGAACACCAATGGACTGTACCTCGCTTTCTCCAACTATAATACCATATCCAAATCGAACATCAAGGACAATTCGGATTACGGAGTTTATGCCCAGGCAAACTCTGTCGGTACCGATGCACGGTACAACTACTGGGGACATTCAAAGGGACCGGGTGGCGTCGGACCCGGAGGTGGAGATGCCATTACCATCAATGTCCTCTACTCCCCATGGCTCTGCCAGGAATACGGCTCCTTCCCGCAGACGTACGGCTATGACGGAAGCGGGAGCGGCAGTGATAAGTTGCAGTCGATCATTAACCTGGCCAAAAAGGGGGATACCATCTGGGTCATGAGCGGCAACTTCAAGGAGAACATCATCATAGACAAGACACTAAATTTCGTCGGCAACGGCTCAAAGGACACAATCATCCGGGGAAAGGAAAAAGGGGATGTAGTTCGGATCCTTAGAAAGGCGGACTGGGTGAACCTGAGCGGCTTCCAGATAATCGGGAGTGGTGGTGGTGGAAGAGGAGGACCCGGCCTAAAGGATGTGGGAATACACGTGCTGTCTGATCATAATACCATCTTCGACATCATCGTTGCGGATACCTATCAGGGGATCCTTCTTGAGAACTCTCATCACAACGTCATCAGGCACATGATCTGCAGGAACAATGATCGGGGCATAACCCTTGCTGCCTCGGACAACAACAGACTCACGAACAACACAATTGCAGCCAATACCGGGATAGGTATCGAACTGATCAAATCCAGCTTTAACACCATGACAGGCAACACCATAACCAACAACAAACTCGGGATCCTGCTGAAGGATTCCTCAAGGAAGAACGAAGCCCATGAGAACACCATCCATAAGAACAGGGATTTCGGGATTCGGGTGGTGAACAACGAGGCATATACCATCAATGCCACACGCAACTGGTGGGGGAATGATGCGGGCCCATGCCATCCAAAGGATAATCCAAACCATAGAGGAGATAATATCACGGACCTAGTGGAATTTTCACCCTGGCTCGATGAGAAGGGGAATCTACATTACTCGCCAGCAGACTCCCAGGATGATGAGGATGATAAGGGATTCCTCCCGGCAAATGATGCAATAATAACCGTGTTTGCCATGATTGTCGTCGTGATTTTATCCGAGGGATTCGAAAGAAGGAGGAGATAACGAAGCCTGCTCCAAAGCTCTTGATTTCCCCATTCTTTATACTATTCTTTCCCCTTCAAAAAGTTGAATTCTCCACTCTTTATACTACTCTTTCCCCTTCAAAAAGTTGGAGTGCATCCTTTACTACCTTTTCATGATCGAATGCCAGAGGCGGCAGGTCTTCGGGATCGACCATCTCGACCCCTGCGGCATCGTCCCCTTCCCTCATCTCCCCGCCCACAACCTCGAGGAGATAGATAGCGGAAACCGTGTGTCCCCTTGGGTCTCTATCCGGGTCCGAATACACACCGATGAGATTCGTCACCCGGGTTCTAAGCCCGGTTTCTTCGAAGATCTCCCTTAAAACCGCATCCTCTGTTCTCTCTCCGTACTCCACGAATCCTCCGGGTAGGGCGTACATACCCTTGAAGGGTTCATTCCGGCGGCGTATAAGGAGAAGCCTTCCCATGCTGAAGATCACGCCGTCCACTGTGAGTGCGGGTGCCCTCCCGTACCTGAGATAACGATTGACTCCCTCGCGCTCCCTTTCAAAGTATTCCATGACCCCGATAATCTCATCCGGGAGCCCCGGACCACTGAGATCCACGGGTGTTCCAAGAAATTCGCTCAGGACCCTCAACTTTCTGTCAAAAATGGGGATGTCCCCCGAATGCAGGAATTCCCGGGTTAATGTCCCTTCTTTGAGGTTTTTTAGAATAAAAAAAAGGGACTCATCCAGCATCCTCTTACCCTGATATTCAAGATAGAAATCACACTTAGGCCTCAGATTCTTGATCTCGCTCATGATTGAACAGGATGTTGTGGGGTATTTAACCTTTTTGCACAGGGCTCTACATTCAGCACGGGAGTATGTCGTAAGTCTGTGATTAAGAAATAAAACATATTTGACCTATCACCAAACATAATCGCCCCATGCAAACACCAAACGCTAATATTTTCGATTCCAATCTGGGGGGATTGGATGGAAATACATCCATCTATGC
>DAOVMN010000371.1 GCA_030630685.1 Thermoplasmata archaeon
AGAAGCGGTTCCTTGATAGTAAACTTCATTGATTACAACGCCAGGGTTAAATCCAGTTCTTGCATAGTCCAAGATTCGAACTTCATCGATTTTACCATCAAAGATTGTAACACCACTATAATACGGAGCACCGATATACAAGTCTCCATTATATGATCCTATTCCATTCGAGTAATCTATGGAATTGTCCAAATTCCCATTTATGTATATCTTCATTTGAGTGCCATCATAAGTTGCTACAATATGATACCACTTATCTACTTCTATGTTTGTATCACTCTTTACGGTTTTGGTTCCGCTTCCACTACCTAACTTTAAATACACCTTATCACCAGCTGCAAGATGATGCAGGTATAAGGTGTAACCCTGAGAGCCTGTGAATTTATCAACAATATACATATCATGATCGGTGGGCAATGTATCCAATTTAATCCATGCTTCAATAGTAATACTTCCTGTAATATCTAAACTTGTATGGTGAGATACTTCTACATAATCGTCATTTCCATCGAAATCATAGCCATAGCCAAACCTGCCACTAGCAGAACTCACACCTACCACTTTTCCATGATTACTATTTGTGGATGAATCTTCAATTTGATCATAGGTTTTGAAATAAATATTCTCTACACTTGTGGATAATTTCCAAGAGCCGTCATGGTACTTACATTGATCTTCTGTACCACTACCACCTTGAAATGTTCCACTCCCAGAATCCCAAGAAAAAACAATCCAATAAGTTGTCGAGGAAGATATTGTACAAATATCATGCAACGAAATATGTGTTACACTCCCCGCATTTAAAGTTTTGTCGTATTTGTAGGCATTTGTATCAACTAAAGTTCCACTTGGGTCTCCACTACTGTCTGTTTCAACCCTTATATCTCCAACTAAACCACCACCAGTTGTTTGATATAAGTCCACTGAGCTTAACTTTGTTACTCCCGAACCGCTGGTAAACCTCTGAGCTATTTTTGTTTCAGGTGATCCATCGATATTCTCTGATTCTGTTCCTGTGGCAGTATAACTTTGATCAACAGGATCGTTATTGAAATGCCACAAGGCTCCCTTAGTAGCATAGCCAATACCCACATAACGTGTACCCTTGCCCATTTCTTTCAAGCCACTCATCACTTCATCGCTAAAATCCTCTTCTCCATTCCAGTTTACCAGATGGAAGAGCACATCGAGATTCTCACCTATCTCATCGCCGACACAAGCTTCAATCTCGGCATTCGACGAGGCCGCTTTAACATTCTTGACAAATTCCCAGTCCCACTCCTCTGGTGTCTCGCCTTTGAACTCCAGCAGCCTGCTCGATAGGATCTCACCGTGCTGTCCTTTGATCTCGATTACATGAATGGCATAAAATCCCTCCTTTACCAAGTAACCACCCCTCTCATTCCTCTCCGCGTCCTCTGCGCCCTCTGCGGTGAAATCCCAATCGCCCAGGAAAACATAAACCGCATCCTCCCCGGTCTCCACAGGCAATGGATTCTCCTCCTGGATACTAATCGAGGGCTCCTCTCCCGACTGCTCATCCAAAGTCCTCGAAGGGATATTCATGGCCCTCGTAGCAGGCACTGCCCTCCCGGAAAGCATGCCTCCTTCCACCTTGAGATAGAAATATGTGGCTTCCTCATGGCTCCTGGCATCGTAGGCAGAGATGTCCACGTCAGGATTCGAGGCATCCCCGACATCATCCAAAAACGGGTCATCCCATTCAGAAAAAAGGCCGTCCACAACAGGGGCTTCCGGAGGACCATTGACATACCCCTTAGCCCTTTCCAGGAAAAGAGGTGTGAGGCCGGCGGCAGTCTCCAAATCAGTTAGGCCAATGACAAGAGCGTGACCAAAAATGACAGTACGAGTAAGAGTTACCCAAAGGGTATAGCTCCACTCACTGACAACGCTGTCTGTTAAGTCCTCCTCTGTTGTGAAAAAAAGACGGCCACCCTCGATTCTGGCACTGAACTCTACCGCCGACGCATCACTGTAAAGCTGTGATGATGCGATTTCATTATCTTGAAGGGTTGAGTATAAAGAAAAGGTAATACTATTTATAGTTATTCCCGTGCCGCCGATATCCCTCAGCTTCACTTCGAGAACGGGAATCTTCTTCCCTGTTGGGATCGTGAGAGATTCCAAAAGAGAGATGCTAGAAACCTCGAGTGATCCTGCCTCCGAAACAACAGGGGAAAGGTCCTGGTTACCAAGATGATCCGCAGTCTGGAAGAGTATTCTCGGTTCGATACCCGGGGGAATCCTTAGCTCGTCCACCCAGAGCTGGGCTTCGAGTCTGCCGTCCCTCACCTCACACTCAACCTCGAACATGGGGGCCCAGGCGTTCCAGTCGTGCTGGCCCCTCTGGATTTCCGTGCGGTAATGGACATCATACTCATAATAGTTAGAGGAAAGAACCTTATTGCGAATTCCATAGACCTCGATGAGATAATCCGCTCCTATACCACTAATGGTGTAACCTGTTCCATCATCTGCATCGCTGTCCACGAAGATGCGAATAGTATCGCCTTCGGAATGGAATCCACCCAGAACATCTCCGCTTACCTCAAGATAGAACGAGAGGTAGATGCTGCTCATTTCCAATTTCACAAGGATAATGTCGATATCGGGATTCTGAGAGGTATCCTGTGGGTCGTTGAAACCAGGGATGCCGTTCCAGTCAGAGAACCTGCCGTCGATGTTGATCCCCTCACTGTCGTTCCCATTGAGCATTATAATGAATGAGGTGAGTAACACCATAACTACGATAGCGAAGGTGGCCAATGCCAGTTTTCTCTTCTTTCCCGGAAGCCTCAGGACTTTTCCTGGTTTAACCGCATGAGAACCATAAAAAAAGCAATTCCCGTTTGTTAGTCCATTCCCGTTTG
>DAOVMN010000475.1 GCA_030630685.1 Thermoplasmata archaeon
AAATCAAAGATTCCATCCAGTTCTCATCAAGCTATTGGCATTTCTGAATCCGGAATATCGAGCTTTGCAGAAGGCCTCTTTGCCATCTCCTCGGTTTTCCTTGCCTCTTCCTGGATATCCTTTTCGATTTTCTCCCTCTCCCTCTTCAGTTCCTCAGGAGACGGTATCTTCCCTATGACATCCTCGACTTTCCCTATTATTTTTTCCAGGTCCTTGTAGTCCTCGGCCCCGACCTCTGGCACTTTTCTACCCGCACCTATGTATTCGGCGGCACCTTCAATGAGGCGGGTAAGCTCGAACGGGAATACGATCTTGGTAGCCTGCCCATCCCCCAGACGTTTTAGGGTGTTCAGGGATAGTACCGTAAGGGCCTTTCTGTCTAGGGTGGAGGCTCCGAGCGTGAGAACCCTTAGAGCCTGCGATTCTCCCTGTGCCAATAGAATCCTTGCAAGCCGGCCACCTTCTGCCTCGAGAATATTCGCCTGTTTAATTCCTTCCGCTTCCAGGATCCTCGCGCGCTTGTCCCCTTCTGCCCTGAGGATGGCACTGCGTTTTTCCCCATCGGCCTTCAAAATTGCGGCCCTTCGTAATCTCTCTGCCGCAGTCTGCTTTTCCATGGCGGTCTTCACAGGCCCGACGGGGTCCACCTCCTGTATCTCCACCTTCTCCACCTTGACACCCCAGATATCGGTCTCGATATCAAGCTGCGACCTCAGCCTCTCGTTCAGGGCAACCCTGTTGGAGAATATCTCATCGAGTTCCATTTCACCCATTTCGGACCTCAGCATGGTCTGGGCCAGGTTCAATGTGGCAGCGCGATAGTCCTCCACCTCGAAAATGGCCTTCTTGGGATCCATAATCCTGATGTAGATGATAGCATCCACCTTGGTGGGTGAGTTGTCCTTGGTGATAATCTCCTGCGGCCTAACATCGAGCACCTGGGTCCTCAGGTCCATCCTCACAACATTGGATATCACGGGGACCACCATGTTCACACCCGGATTCAGTGTTTTCTTGTATCTTCCGAGCAGGATATAGACACCCTGCTCCCACGGCTGTATAATCCTTATGGCAGATATCAGTATCCACACAAAGATTACTACAAATATTATTGCCAGAATAAACGGTGACAATTCTATCCCTCCCTGATGATCTTTTTGCTCATCTGGTTCTCCAATTCCTTTACAACCACATGGACACCCTTGCTATCCACAACCCGAACCTTTATTTTCGGTGAGATCACTTCATTCTCGTATGCCCTTGCAGCATAGATCTGACCCTGGATCATAACGCTCCCCTTGATGGTTTCGTGGTCCACCTCTTTCAAGACGGTTCCCTTCCTTCCTACGAGGGAATCGGCGGCAGTGACATGGGTAAGCCTCTCCTCGGGTGGAGCAAGCCTCTGATAGAACCTCATGGTGTAATAGAAGGTAATGACTGATATGATGACCACGAGAAAAAAGGCAGGCCAGGTATTCACACGTTCCTGGAATATGATGGCCATTAATCCAAGGGCTATTAAGACAGTGGCCGGTATCCCGATGAAGAATCCCGGACTGCTCAGTTCTATTACGAAAAGTAGCAATCCAATTATAATCAGGGTTGTCCCCAATTCGGTCCACATGATTTTGCCTCTTGGGGGAGAGGTGCGGGGTTATGTATATATGCTTTTCGTGATGGTCGGCTGCTTTGCATATTTGCATTTGTGGGGAGGGAAATCAAGGTATGTGGCGATGTCGAGGGGGCGTTTTTAGACGATGACCCACCCACTTGTTTACCCGGACGTATACCCCTCCGGCAGTTCCTCCTCCTTTGTTCCTTC
>DAOVMN010000221.1 GCA_030630685.1 Thermoplasmata archaeon
AATTATCGATTATTGGTAAAAATCTCTTGATTTTGCTTGATATGGTGAAAGGTTGTCTATATTTTGCAGTATTTCAAAGCTCTCATATGTAATTGGCCTGTTTAAGGGACTATGTCGTAAGGTAGTGAATAAGAACGCGGATGACACGGATTTGCCGGATTTTCGCGGATTTGTCTTTTATCCGTGTTCATCCGCTTAATCCGCGTCATCCGTGTTCCCAAGTCTGGCCGCAAACGAAAAATCTCAGTTCCTTATTCACTATGTCTCTGAGTCCCTTATTCACTAACCTGTAACATAGTCCCGATCGGATATAGAGCGGGAAACCGAAAGGTATATATGGACGGTAGTTTTGCCGACTCATAGTTCAGGCAACTGGTGAAATCGTATGCCGAATCCGGGAAATAAAGATATGAAATCGAACATGAGCCGTTGTGAATCACAGCATCAGGATATTGCTTGTCCTTTGATTCCTGGAGGTACATTTGATGACCGCACAGAAACCCGAAACTAAAGTTTCAGGCACAGATTTGCCCAAATCCTTAGTCGTGGATGAGTTAGAGGAATACATTCGCTATCAGGACGAGGTTCTGGAGAAGAATGCAGAGGAGATGAAAGGTGCTATTGAGGAACAGGAGCAAAGACTTGAGAGGCTGAGTGCCAAGGAAGAAGATAAGACAGAGAGGCTCTATTCCATGGAGGACCTCATGGAAACACTGGATGCAAGGCTGCTTGAGAGAATCGAGCAGATAGACACAAACATCGGCGAGCGCATTGAACTAATGGACAGAAAGACGGACGAGTACATGGAAGAGCTCGCAAAAAGCAATGCCCAATGGAGAAACAGGCTGCGTGGGCTCAATACCTCCCTTGCTTCCCATGCCCGCGAGGCCACCGGGGATAGATGGGAGGAGAGGGGGGCACAGCGGGAAAAGAACAGGCATTACAGGTATGGGGAACCCGTGAGGGGCGAAGAGGTGATCTGGGAGGAAGGTGTGGTAGAAGAGGAAAAGAGGCCTGCAGGAGCGGTGGATGAAGAGATCGCTGAAACCAGACTCCGTGTGAAACGAGTAAAGAAGCCCCGGGATACGGAGCCGATACCGAAAGAGGGACAAAAGACCAGAACGACTCCGAAAGGAGCAGAATATTACAGGAAACAACCCTCTCCCGATGCACGAAAGCCCCCATCGGCCCCCAAAGCCACGAGGCCTCCGGTTTCCGGGACCTCGCCCCGTCCATCCGGGGCGAGTTATTCGTGCCCCGTGTGCCGGAATTCCCTGGTCTTTTATGATAAATATCAGAGATGGTGGTGCAGGACATGCAAGAAATGGCGTTGAGGTGAGGAAGTGGAGCTAAAAGAATTAACAGAGGCAGACGCCAACCTCCTCATCACGAGCAGGGCAACGAACTTTGTGGACCTCATTGATTTGCCCGATGATGAAAGAAAAACAAAAGGAAATTACGGAGCTTATGAATAGGTGATGATCTGATGTCCAAATCGAAATTCAAGTCTGCATCTGAGTTCTATTGCGAACTAACTATATCCCTTGAAGCCAATGTCGAAATGCTAAACGATAATGTGACTGAATCCGACATTAAGGTAACTATCCTTAATGGCACTAAGACGGAAAACTATCGTGGCGGCTGAGACAAATACCAATATGAAGTAATAGTCGTCATAGCCGATAGTGAACCCTGCCATCATTATGTTATCACGGTGTGGAAAACCAACTCAGAAAAACCTCCATATAAGAATAGACCATACCGAAGGAGAAGGTACATGAAAAAAAAGCAGAATAGAAAACCATGCCCCCGCTGCGCAAAAGCAGAATTGGCGTACGGTCGCTATCCCCTGGAACTGTCGGGGACGACTTACGGTGAGTTCGATGGATATGGATGCCCCAACTGTGGGATTGTATTTTTCACCGAGGATTCTTCGAGAGAAATCAGGAAGATAATACAGCACTTGCCAAGAAGACCGCTTGATCCAAATGAACTTAATCTTATGCTACTTTACTCTTCGAAAGAATCCATCAGGGGTGCTGTGAGCTTTATGAAAGAGACTTTCCTGCTGTTTAAAGAAAAGCTTCAACAGTTCGATGTACTTGCTTTATCTCCGCACTTCATCTCCTACCACTATGGCCCTTACAGTTTCGATCTTGTTGAATCCTGGTACGATCTGGAAGAACTTGGCTTGATAACTATAGAAGGGCGCCGCTCAACCAATAAGGAGACTTTCTCATTGACCCGTAAAGGAAGGCTCGAAGCAAAAAGGATTTATGATTCGCTGCCAGAGGACCTCAAAAAAGAACTCCCCGGATGGAGAAGAGGACTTGATGAACTCGGGAACGACGGCATCCTGAAGGATGTTTACAAGAAATACCCGGAATATACCGATCGATCGAAAATTAAGGACCGGGTATTACCAAAAGGTATGCATGGGAGGGCCTGAATGAGAATTACCAGGGTTTCACCGGATGGGGACTTTGATCGGTTCGGAGGGCGCGCACTGGTCGTCCAAACAGACAGAGGAAGTTTCAGAACACCACATCGTGCATTGACATCATCTGAATTTCAATACAAAGCAAAGCTGCCATTTGAACCGCCTTTGAACAATGACATATCCGAGGTTGTCAGCCAGTTCTATGGCGATAAATGGAATAAGTTCATGAATACAAATGGCTCATTTGACAGCAGGCTAAGAACCATAGAATTCTTCTCGGACAAGATGACCTATACCCTCAAGAGATACTTTCCACAGCTTCCCTCTGCGATAGAGTTAAACGACAGTGCTATCAAACAACTCCTGGAACTCCAGAGAATGAGCGATCTGGATTTTATTACAATCCCTAACCTGCCCGCCGGGATAAATGATTTCGAGAAGACCGTCTCAGGTTTCGCAGAGGAAGTGCTTTCGGAGAGACGGGAACCGCTCATATATCTGGATATGGGATTGGATTATTCGGTGTTCAAGAATAGATTCCTGACATTATTGGAACTCTCGAACACGGATCAGATACACAGCATCGGACTCATATATCGACCCATACGGAAATTCATCCTGAATTACCGACTGCTTTGGGAGAACAGGGAATCCAGGGTCTTTCTTCAGATGTCGTATGTGCCAAGGGAATTTACGAGAACAACTGCGGCATCCACCATGCATCTGCTTCAGAAGTGGGGTATCGACTCTTTTAGTGTACGGGTTGGAAACTATGTGCTCCCAAGAAATGGAGATAGAGAACCCATGCCCAAACATGAAGCGATTAGACAAACGAAACGATTCGACCCGGAACCACTTGTATTCCGGCGGTTTCACACTTGGGGCGATCATGGAGATGTGCTGAACTGTGCCTGTCCTGTTTGCCGGGACATGAGTGTGGAAGATTTCCTATCCACCTACGACAGCACATCTGAGGATTATCCAGGCCAGGTATTCAACGCAGCAAATAGGCTCCATGAGTATTATCGAAGTTCGGAGGAGTTCACTAATGCAAGAGAATACATCCGAACAGGAGACCTCTCGGAATATTTTAAGACCAAAGAGGGGTTGAGAAAATCGGATGTTCCAGTTCCGCCAACCACAAAAACCCTGAACGGATGGATGTGAGATATTGGAAAAGGAGGCAAAAAGTGAGTACCACTAAAAAACCTTGTAATATCCGGTTGGTGAAAAATCAACCTGGGAATGTGTTCCTGAAGAGCCGGATGGGGCATAAGGAACCGAAGGTTCTGGCAGGCGTTTGGGCCGAAGGCCCGATAAGCCAAAACCTCAAGGCAGGTTCTGTGAGGGGGCTCACAGCAGCTTCAGGGAGGGGATGGCCATGAGCTCTACTCGACAGCTAAAAGAATTAACAGGGGCAGATGCCAACCTCCTCATCACGAGCAGGGATATTCAGCGAGACCTTATTTTCAACCGTCTGAACACCCTGAACATGCTTGAGCATTACCTCCTCAGCCAGAGGGATTCCGTCGTTGAGGACATTGGTAAGGAAGCCTTTGGAAAACTGGAGAAAGCCCTGAGGAGTACCATCGAGACCGCAGAGATGTTCCACTCGTTCATGGTGGAGAACAGGATGGCCCTGGACGAGGTTAAAAGCAATACAAAGGCCCTGATATTCGGCAGGCTTTCGGACGCTGCCTACGTCTTTGAGGAATACCTCACAAAGGAGGATCCGATCAGGGATGTGCTTATCCAGACGGTCCCGTTCTTCCTATCCGCGGTTTCCGAGAAATCCTATATAGACAACGCACGAATCGGACACAAGGGGATACTCAGGTCCCACTCCCTTTATCTCTACTCCGCCATCTATGGGTATCTGAAGAGCTCGAAAAAAGTCTCAGCTACAAAAGAGGCGGAGGAGGTTGCATTGATGATGAAAAAGCTCTATGATATCCTGGATTCGGTTGTCGAGATGGGAAAGGGCTTGCCCCTGTTCATTGGCCTCTACCTTGTTGTTTACAAGGGACTATGTCGCAACATAGTGAATAAGAATTTAGATATTGTCAACCACATAAAAATGTAAACTCTCAATCTGGAAAGGACAATTTCCTTTCCAGTGGGATACCGATCCTGACCAC
>DAOVMN010000125.1 GCA_030630685.1 Thermoplasmata archaeon
AGTCTCGGTGGAGATACTCAAGGCGGCAGATATGGACCTGAACAATATGGGTCTGAAAGTGATATCCTTCACCATCAGGGACCTCAAGGACCAGGTCGGTTACCTCGTTGCCATGGGTAAGAAAAGGACCGCAGAGGTGAAAAGGGACGCCATCATCGGTCAGGCCAACGCCAATATGGAGGCACAGAAGGAGTCCGCTGTCAGGGCAAAGGAAGGGGATATCGCGGAGGCGGAAGCTGTCACCAAGACCAGGGAGGCCCAGGCTCTGAGGGACAAGCTCACCCAGGAGTACGAAACAGAGGTAGAAGTAGCCAAGGCTATCAGGGATCAGACCTATGATATCGAGAAGCAAACAAAACTGAAGGAGCTTGTTCAGGCAGAGATGGATAAAAATATCCTGGAAAGGGAGAAGCAGATCGAGCTTGCAGAGAAGGAAATGGTGCGCATGGAAAGGGAACAGGACGCCTCGGTAAGGGTGCCAGCCAAGGCCGAGGCAGACCAGGAGGCCTTCATAGCCGACGGTACCGCCCGCGCCCACATAAAGAAGGGTACAGCGGAGGCCGATGTGGTGAAGATCAAGGGTAAGGCCGATGCCGATGTGGACTTCATGAAAGGTGAGGCAGAGGCCAATGTGGAAAAGGTCCAGGGTATGGCTCAGGCGGATGTCATCAGGGCCAAGGGCCTAGCAGAGGCTGAGGCGATCAAGGCCACGGGTCTTGCAGAAGCCGATGCAATGGACCAGAAGGCGGAGGCCTGGAAGAAATACGGAAGCGCGGCTATCGCCCAGGTGGTCGTGGACAAACTCCCGGAGATAGCGGAGAAGCTTGCCCTGCCGCTCGAGAACACAGAGAAGCTCATCATCATGGGCTCGGAGGGCGGCGGCTCAAGGCTTGTCCAGGACAGCGTCAACTCCCTTGTCCAGGTGTCCGCGCTCATGAAGTCCCTGACCGGAATGGACCTCACCGAAGTGGGAAAGGACCTTTTGGCAGGGGGCTACAAAGGGAAGAAGGTCGAGATAGAGAAGTAAGTGAAAAGAGGTCAGGGGGAAGGGGACATCCCCTTCCCTTTCTGTTATTTTCATGATTAGAGAGGACGAGGGTGGGTTGGGGTATGAAAAACGTAGGCTCGGGGTGGTGTTTCTGTTGGGTTGCCGGCAGGAAAGATTGACAAGTTTCAGACAATCTCTCCTTTGAGATAAACCTCCGTGGCATCCACGATCCTCACCCGATGCCACTCCCCGACAGGCAGGTCTTTTGTGATAACAACAGTACGATAATCATCATCCCTGCAAATCACGCTGCCGGGCCTCCCTTTCCTTGTTACAAGCACCCTCATCTCCTTACCCACAAATCCGGAGTTGATCTCTGCACTGATCTTGAACCTGAGTTTGGTAAGGACACGCGAGCGCTCCTTGGATATTCCTCCATGTACTTTTCCCGGAAGAGCAGCCGCCTCGGTACCCGGGCGTTCGGAATACCGGGTAATGTTGATCAGGTCCGGCCTTATTTCCTCGATAAGCTGAACGCTTCGCTGGAAGGCCGCTTCATCCTCACCAGGGAAGCCCACGATAATGTCGGTTGAAAGGGTGAGCTCGGGAAAGGCAGCCCTGAACTCCTTCACGATTTTCTTGAAATCCTCCAACGTATACCCGCGTTTCATGGCCCTGATGATCGAATTGTCCCCGCTCTGAACCGGCAGATGAAGGAATTTGAACACCTTCTTACTGGAATAGGCACGGATGAGCCTCCTCGGAATGGGCCCTGGGCCTGCGGGATTCATCATCCCCACCCTGATACGAAAATCCCCGGATATCCCGCACAGTTTTTCGAGAAGTTCCGGAAGGCTCTTTCCCCTGTCTCTTCCATAGATGCTGGTATCCTGTGAGGTGAGCTGTATCTCCCTGTATCCGTTTTCCACGGCCGCCTTGACCATATCGGCTATCTCTTCGATGGGGTAACTATCGAGCTGTCCGCGTGCTATCTTTGTGATGCAGTATGTGCAGTTCCCAAGGCAGCCCTGGGAGATGGGCACGATAAATGTGGTCCTTTCCAGGGGTTCGGGGATATCGGCACAGAAAAGTTCATCTATAGGGAAGATTTTTTCCCCCTTTCCCAGCTTTGGTTCTTTACCTTCCCTGACCCATATTTCAAGCTCTTCTACTCCCAGTTCACTTAGACGGGATGGCGGTATCATCAGGGCACGAGGAAATCTTTGATTTCCGAGTGCCGGTTGGCCGAAGGCCGACAAGGCATGAGGAACGTAGTTCCGAATTCCGGTCGAGCCATGAAGCACGAAGTGCTGAGTGGCGTTTGAGGACGAAGTCCTCGATAAACCCGAAGGGTTCGGCAAGGCATTGGGTACTATGTCCCTGGCCTTCTCGGGGAATGTGGTAACCAGGCATCCGGAGATCAGGATTGGATGTCCAAGCTCCGCAAGCGCCTTAATCCTCTTCAGCATCCTTCTCTCGGTTTGCTGGATAACCACGCAGGTAAAAAGGATATTAAGCTCTGCTTTTTCCTGGGTTGTGAGCATGTGACCACCGCTCAGGAGCCTGCGCCTGAGGATCTCCGCCTCCCCGTGATTCATGGTGCAGCCGTAGGACTCGATATGGAATCTCAATCCACCCCCCCGGTCTATCTGAGAAACTTTTCCCTCACCCTCTCGTAGAAGTTTCTTTGGAATCGGATGAATCGAGCTGTTTTCGGGGAACGCGTGAAATGGAGCACATCATCCCCGATCTTCTCCTCATGCTGCCCGTCGATCACAAGGACACTTTCCCTTCCTTCGACCTCTTCTATCCTGATCTCGCTCGACGCAGGGACCACCATGGGACGCGTGGAGAGCTTGTAGGGCGCTATCGGGACGACAACATGTGCCTGAATCCGTGGGTCGATGATAGGAGAGCCCGCACTCATGGCGTAGCATGTCGAGCCGGTAGGGGTAGCGATTATCAACCCATCGGCCCGAATGTTATCGGCCAGCACATCGTCCACAAAGATATTGAAATCCCTTATTTTTGATATTTGAGCGGTATGGATAACTGCCTCGTTTACCGCATCCGCAAACTCCTCATTGTTCTTCAAAGTGCGGAGTTTGGAGCGCTGCTCGATTATGTAGTCGCCTTCAAGGAGACGACCAAGATGCTCTTCCACTTGCTCCCCGGGCACCTCGGTGAGGAAGCCCACCCTCCCCATGTTCACAGCAAAGATGGCCGCATCGAGCTTCTGAAGGGCCCTGAGGATGGTACCGTCCCCTCCCACGGTAATAAGGGTGTCCACATTCATCTCCTCGAGGGGAGCACTATCTATCGCATTGCTCAGGTCCAGATGCTCTGCCGTGCTCTCTTCGACAAGGATGTCGGTGAATTGATTCATGTATTCGATTATCTTCTCGGTAAGTTCAAGTGCGTTGATATAGTCTATTCGCGAGATGATTCCGTATTCCATGATGACTCGATGTCAGGGATTCCATAATAAGTTATCGGTGTTGAGGCTTAGGGCGGTTCGGTTATCGGAGTTTATACCATTCTGCGGAACTGCTACGGCACAATTTTATATTTTTAGCGGACTCTAAGGCCTGATGACACAGGAAGGGAATACATGGGAACCCACCGCAAAAACCCAGGAGCTGTCCAAGTTCCTTTACCGGGCCCCCGACCCAAAGTACATCCTCCCGTTGATCCTGCTCTTCTCGATCTTATTCGGCCTTCTTATAGATTTCGGGGCTGAAGGGCTCACCTATGGTGTGATACTCCTCGCCCTCCCGGCATACCTCTCCGCCTGGTCATCCACCCGTCTGATAGACGCATTCGGAGGGGAATTCCATTTCAGGCGCTCCATCCTCACCTCATTTGTTGGTGTCCTGATCCTCGGCTTCATGCTCATATTCGGTATCATGATCAGTCCGATCATCGTGGTTCACTGGAGATTCCTTATCATCTACGGCTATTCCCTGGTTCTATCCATGCGGTATCTCGTTATAAGAACTACAGTGCTCGACTACCATAGATACTCCTTCATCGTATCCTCGGCCCAGACATTCTTTGCCTTCATCCTGCATATTCTTCTCTCGTTCAATGATCTTGGGTATCTCGAGGATAATAACTTCCTCTCACTCCAGGAGTCCTCCTTTGGCATCCTATCCTCCTTGGTGCTCTTCTTTTCTTCGCTCATCTTCGTCGAGATCGTGAATTCCCCCCTGAAAACCGATGTTGGCATCAGTGGTAGCGACCTCATGGGCTATTTCCTCAGCTATATGAACTATGGTACAAAAGAGATCGAGACCCTTTTCCTCCAGCTTCAGGAGGAGTACAACATACCCTTTTCCATCATGGCGGTGAAGAGATCCATCACGATGGAAGGGAAAAAAGGAAACCAGGGAGCATCATCAAAGCCATTCCATGCGTTGATCATCTCGCCTTCCATTCATCCAGGTCCGGTAGGCACGATCGGGGGAGGGGACCTACCTTCAAAACTCGCTCGACCACTCTCCGATCTTGCCGATCACATCCTCGTACCTCATGGAGCAGCCACCAATGACAACAACCCGGCAACCTCAGAGGAGTGCGAAAAAATAGTAAGGGCTGTTCGAGAACTGGCAGAGAGCTTGGGGGATGATGATTTCTCAGACATTGCCTCCCCTCTTCAGAGCAGGGAGAGGAAAACCACCATACACCTCCTCAGGTTCGGCAATAAGGGGATGTTGATCAGTGAACCGTTTCCCTTTTCCTCGGACGACATCACGTTGGGAATTTTTAATAATATGTCGTGGGCAACAAGATATCGGGGTATCGAAGATATCATGATGATCGATGCGCATAACAACAGCAGCCGGGAATCAAGGTCAGTGCGTTTAGGAGACGGGATATCCATTGAAATGGAAAGGTTGGTGGAAGAACTCTGCATGGTCGAGGTGGACCAGAAAATGTTCTCTATGGGATTCGGGTCATCCATACCCCCCGATCCCGTTGATGGATTGGGTCCCAAGGGTGTGGAGACCATGGTGATCAGGGCCCGGAATCGAACAACCGGACTCATGCTGTTTGACGGTAACAACATGCTCCCGGAAATCAGAAAAGCAGTTATGGAGGAGGCGGAAAAGATCGTGGACAAGGCGGTGATCCTCACGGCCGACAATCATGTGGTCAACGCAATCTTAGGCGGATATAACCCACTGGGACTTCGCTGCACACTCGAGGAGGTCATAAGACCGATGAGAGAATCCATGGAGCGAGCCCTCGAGGATCTGGGGGAATCGAGCGTCGCAATAAAATCAGGCTTGATCAAGGGCATCAACATCCTTGGTTTCGGGAATACCACCCGATTGGTAGCTACCATCAATTCAACTGTCGCGGTCATTAAAAGAGCGGCGTTGGCCTGCATCCTACTTGCCATGGCGCTATCAGCACTGGTATGTTACCTGGTTTGATTTAAAGCTGGACAGGAAGGGATTCTTGGACACCGAGTGATAAGGTAGTAAAGACCGCCGAATCGAGCCTTTTAGGCTTATCGAATCCTTCGGATTCAAACGCCATTCAGCACTTCGTGCATCATGGCTCAACTGGAGTTCAGAACAGGGTTCTGAATGCAGAGGCGCTGAGACCGCGGAGAACCTCACTTATTCTCCCTCTGCGCTCCCTGGCCGAAACGGTGGAGACGATCATGGAACAAGGAGGGGTGGCTGTGCTGGCCCACCCGTTCAGGTTCGGGACGGGGGTCAAAAAAAAGGTGGTGCGTTCCCTGAATGTTGCAGCGGAAGGCATCAACGGCCGTTCATGGCAAGGCGACAATCTCAGGGCCACGGCCCTGGGAAGGCAACTGGGAAAACCACTCACAGGTGGATCCGATGCCCATATCCTCTTTGAGGTGGGAAGGGCGTGGACCTTGTTTCCGTTAGGAATAGAGCGGGTAGAGGACGCCTTAAAGGCGCTCGGACAAGGGAAGGTGATGCCCGGAGGAAAGGGGCTGTCCTTGGGCAGATTGATCCACTCCAAAGCACTGGGTACTCGCCGCTGGCTCGCACGCCAGATTGGTAAAAAAGGAACAGGGGACCCGAGAGGGAGGGAGGGGCGATGAAGATCCGCTGGCGGAGTGGTATTGCAGTACTGGACCCAACCTGCTCAAGATTGGATGGACTGCTGTCATGGTGCTGGTGGGGACTGCAATCTCCCAAGGCCCGAAGATCGAGGGGATCGCCTCCCTGGCATCTGAGGCTCCTGACCAAGCGCAACCTGACCGTATGGGCCCTTTTGATAGGGTGGGGTATATATTACTTCACGTTCCAGTTCCACTCATCCCAGGAGCCGTGGTACGCCGATGGACCGCTTTTCACGGCACAACCGAGCATCTGGCGCCAGGGACACCGTCACATAGTCTTAGACTATTTCTTATCCTATTCATGGGTGCTGATATTCATAAGCGTGGGCTCGGGGAGTATGTCGTAAGTCTGTGATTAAGAAATAAAACATATTTGACCTATCACCAAACATAATCGCCCCATGCAAACACCAAACGCTAATATTTTCGATTCCAATCTGGGGGGATTGGATGGAAATACA
>DAOVMN010000247.1 GCA_030630685.1 Thermoplasmata archaeon
GGGGAATGTATTGGGATTCGTATAATACGATAAAGCACCTGGACAAATACATTCCCATAGATGGCTGGATCGCCGGATGCATGCCGAGGCCTGAAGCCATCTTCATCGCCGTAACGCATCTCTGGACATTGATTGACAAAGAAATGGCAAACGGTTATATAAAATACAGGGAAAATTATAAATATTACCGTGCAAATCAGGAACAGCTTTATGGTACACTGGAATGGCCGCCATTATTCCCAATAGAGGATAAAGATGAACCAATCGCTTAAAGAAAAACTCGAGTCAATTTTCAGTGACATTGAGGTAACTATTCCTGAAGACGACAGGTTGATTATAACCGCCCCCAAAGACGCGGTCCTGTCCATTCTGAGCCTTCTTAAAGGTAAAGGATACGAACACTTGGCTCTCATATCCTGCGTGGACTGGATAGAGGAAAAGGAGTTCGAGCTGGTTTATATTCTTTCCGCTTACATGCAGAAGGAAGATGAATATACGGACAAGGAGAAAACAAACATAACCTTGAAGACAAGAATCTCCAGGGGAAAGCCGGAATGCATTACAGTAATCCCTGTTTTTGAAAATGCCGAGCCTTACGAACGGGAACTCCACGAACTCTACGGTATACATTTTGAGGGCCATCCAAGACTGCTTCCGCTTTTCCTGGAAAGGGAATATAAAATACCCCCTTTCAGGAAGGATTTTGACACCAGGGAATACGTAAAAGAAGTTTTTGACGAAATTCCCTTTGTTGAAGATAAGGTTGGACAAAAATGAGAGAACTTGAGCTTTATTTCGGACCCCAGCACCTGGGAATGGTGGGAAATTTCAGCATCACCTTAAAGGTAGAAGGCGACCGGATTTTGGAAGCCACCGCTAACCCGGGATACCTGCACAGGGGTTTCGAAAAACTCATGGAATATAGAACCTGGATACAGAATTTTCCTATGGTGTGCAGGATAAATGTGATAGAGCCTGACTCGATGGAGATGGTCTATGCGATGGCCGTTGAAAAATTGGCCAAGATAGAAGTTCCGGAAAGAGCAAATTATATAAGAGCCATTGTACTGGAGCTTGCCCGAGTAGGTTCTCACCTGTTTGGTTTATGGGCTTATGCCAACATGCTTGGTTTCGATACGGTCGCTCAATGGGCCATGTATCACCGGGACCTCGTTTTAGACCTCTTTGAGGAACTCGTCGGGGGGAGAGTGTATCACATCTACATCTGGCCCGGGGGCGTAAGGCGTGATTTCCCGGAAGGTTTTAAGGATAAGATTGTCACCACCTTGCATGCCATAGGCGGTTGTGTACCGGATTACGATGCCACGTTTTTTGAGAACCGCCTGTTTTACGAGAGGGCTAAAGGGATAGGAAAAGTGACCCGGGAAGAAGCAAAGGAAATGGGGGCAACAGGTCAGGTCTTAAGGGCGACCGGGATGAAATATGATATCAGGAAGGTGGAACCCTATGCCGCCTACGATAAAGTACCCTGGGAGGTTCCTACACGAGAAGACGGCGATGCCTTTTCGAGGATCTGGATAGTTAGGGACGAGATGATCGAAAGCGTCCACATGATATTTAAGCTGCTCGACAAGATGCCTGAGGGAGAGGTTTATAACAGGATACCCAATCCCTTCAAATGGAACATACCCAAAGGAGAGGCTTATGTGAGGGTTGAATCTTCTCGTGGAGAGCTGGGGCTTTATTTAGTGAGTAATGGTGAGGATAAACCTTATCGGGTACACTTCAGGACACCTTCCTATCCCCATGGCTTGACCGTTCTGGAAAAAGCCTTAAAAAATGCAAGTATTGCCGATGTGGGCAACACCATGATAAGTTTATACGTAGTTGCGCCGGAGATAGATAGATAAAAGAAATGCAAAATTAAAAATGCAAAGTGCAAAATTAAAAATAAATAAAGGAAGTATCTTCAATCCATTCAAAGCTATTAGGTTTCTCTTTAAGAAGCCGAAAACTTTGAGGTATCCTTTTGAGTCCAAAGAGCCCGCTTTAAGATACAGGGGCTTTCATCTCAACGATTGGGATAAGTGCACAGGGTGCGGTAACTGTGCCGATATATGCCCCAACGAAGCAATCACCATGGTGGAAATACCCGAGATAAAGCCCAAGCCTGAAGAAGGCATAAAGAATGAACGGCCTCAGTTAGATTATGGCAGATGTTGTTTCTGTGGGTTGTGTGTGGATATATGTCCGCCTGGATGTTTAAGGCTTTCCCGAGACTATTTCCACATCCACTTCGATACGGATACTTTCGTGTTCATTCCGAAGGATGAAAAGACAGATGAAGAGCACTTTCTCCCCGAGGAGAAATATTCCATACTTCAGGCAAGCTTGGCTCATCGCAAAAAAGATAACGAAGGATTCACCTCGGATCTGGGATATTCATTATTTGAACCTGAACGTGTGCCCATGCCTCAAGTTTCGCCTGAGGAAAGGAAATTATCATTTATAGAACAGGTGATAGGCTATTCCAAAGAGGAAGCAAAGAAAGAAGCCTCCAGATGTCTCGAATGTAAACTATGTGAGGAAGCCTGTCCGGCACATCTTAAAATTTCCGATTACATCCGGGCCATTTACGAAGATAAATCCGATGAATCCTTGAGGAAGATATTCGAGGATAACCCTATTCCTTCTATCTGTGGAAGGGTTTGCATGAAATACTGTGAGGAGGCCTGTTCTTTGAGTATAAGAGGGGAGGCAGTAGCTGTAAGGTGGTTAAAAAGATTCGTTGCCGATTCTATTGAGGACTATAAAGCTACATTAGAACTTAAACCAGCCAAACCTACCGGTAAACAGATTGCGGTTATAGGAGCAGGTCCGGGCGGATTATCGGTAGCTTATTTCCTAAGGTTAAAAGGGCACGAGGTTACTGTTTTTGATTCCCTCCCCGGTGGAGGCGGCATGATGCGGATAGGTCCCCCGCTTTATAGATTACCCCTCGAAGCAATAGATAAGGATGTAAACTACCTATCCTCCCTGGGGGTCGAGTTTAAATTCAGCACCACCGTGGGAAAGGATATTAGATTTGAAGATATCCAGAAGGATTACGATGCCGTTTACCTGGGGATAGGAACGACCTCATCCCGCTCAACAAGGGTGAAGAACACAGACAAAGCTGTGCTGGCGCTTCCCTTTCTTAGCGAGAACAAGATCGGCAGACAATTCAAGGTCGGCAAAGAGATTATCGTAATAGGCGGCGGAAACGTCGCCATGGATGTAGCCAGAGAAGCACTCCGCCTGCAGCATATGCAATATCCTGGCGAAAAAGTGATCACCAAAACGGTCTCTCTGGAGGACTGGAATGAGCTGCCAGCAACCGAAGAAGAGATTGAAGATGGCAAGGCTGAAGGGATACAATTAAATCCCGCTTGGGGACCGAAAGAGGTCAAGCTGGATGAGACAGGCGAAGTCAAGGGCCTTTTGTGTATGAAGGTAAAATCCGTATTTGATGAGCAAGGCAGGTTCAGTCCCACTTTTTATGAGGAAAAAGAGATGTTCTTGGAAGGGGATATGGTCATTGAAGCCATTGGTCAGGGAGCTGACTTTTCATTTCTCCCCGAGAATCTCATGAAGAAACTGGAGTTCACGGAAAGAAGAAAAGTAAAAGTTGATGAGCATGGAGAGACTTCCATACCTAAGGTATTTGCCGGTGGGGATATCGTTAACCTGAATCTGGATGCGGTAACCGCTATTGCCGACGCCAAAGTAGCTGCGGAAGGCATAGACAAACTATTGGGGTAATGTGAAACTCAAATATGTGAGAGAAAGTGAGGTCTTGAAAGCACTTGCTCATCCCGTACGGTTGCAAATGATAGAAATAATAAGCAGCCTTAGCGAAAATGAGTGCAGCGTTTCCACAATACAGAAGAAATTGGGTATGCCTCAGTCTACGGTCTCTCAGCACCTTCAGATTTTGAGGAATAAAGGTATCATTGAAGGTGGTAAAAGGGGAGCCATAATATGCTATAGGGTTAAAGACAACTATACAAAGGAACTTGCGAAAATACTCGAACAGATTTAATTTTTAACAAATTATATTGTACAATTTGAATATCTGGATATAGCGGTGAAAGACAAACAATGGACGCAAGAGCAGAAACAATTATGTAAAGAATGAGGCTGGTGAAGGATGCGTAAAGAGATTAATCCATCTAGA
>DAOVMN010000131.1 GCA_030630685.1 Thermoplasmata archaeon
AAGACGGTGGCCCGCCACCTAAAAGACCTTGCCGAGAATGGAAAGGTGAAGATCGAGAGGAGGGGGAAGGAAAAGCTCTGCACCGCTATTGAAGATGACTACACCCATCCACACCCAATCACCCGGGAATCAGATTAATCGGGATCTCCGGGGGGAGATTGTTGTAAGGTAGCGAATAGGAACGCGGATGACACGGATTTGGCGGATTTCCGCGGATTTTTCATTGATCCGTGTTTATCTGTGTGATCCGCGTCATCCGTGTTCCCAAGTCTGGCCGCAAACGCAAAATCTCAGCTCCTTATTCGCTAACCTGTAACATAGTCCCGTTTACCCTCACTATCATTTTAATGTGAGCTGCAATAAACCATAAATACCCCTTAGGCAGCTCGGCCAAAGAACATGATATCCGAAACCCTTGACACCGCCAAAAAAAACAACCCACACCTTGAAGAATACCTCAAGGAACACAGGGATGTGGAATTCGTTCCATCACTTAACGAGGATCACTTTCGCAGGGATCCACTCAACCTGATCTACCCTGTTGGAGACCCTATCTTTATCCATATCTATGTTCCCGGGAAAAGATCACACCCTGTTTATCATGCAATCGAACCCAGAATGCATGAGAACCGGGAGAAATATGACAGGATCGTTGAACTCATGTTGAAACTGGCTCCCATGGAGGAAAGCTACGAGACCGGGGATAATTTTGAAGACCTCCTCGACTCTCTCCTAAAAAGGATCACAGTCCAGGAAGGCGGGGAGACCAAACTCAGCCGTCTAAAGGGGAAGGTGCCGGTGACAGCCAAGGAACTCGAGATAATCAAATACCAGCTCATACGGGATATAATCAAGAACGGGCTCGTGGAGCCCCTTATGCATGACCCCTATATCGAGGATATCCATACCGTGGGTCTCAATACCATCCATGTGGTTCACAAGGTATTCGGGATGCTCCAGACCAACCTGAGATTCAGGGATGAGATTCATTTGGAGAACTACCTTCGCAACCTCTCCGAGAGGCTGGGCAACCCAGTTAGCGATGCCAACCCAATCGTGGATGCCGCCATGCCCGATGGCTCAAGGATCAATATAATCTACAGCCAGGACATCAGTATGAAAGGATCGAGCTTCACCATCCGAAAGTTCACCCCGAAACCACCCCCAATCACCCAGCTTGTTAAATGGGGAACGTTCAGTCCCGAGATTGCCGCCTATCTCTGGCTTTGCCTTGAGTCGGGAATGTCCCTTGTGGTGAGTGGAGAGACCGCCTCGGGGAAGACCACCTCGCTAAATTCCATGGTATCGTTCATTAATTTCAACAAGAAGATCTATTCAGCAGAGGATACCCCGGAGATTGTGGTCCCACACCCGGTTTGGCAGAGGCTGCTCACCAGGGAAACCGGTACGGGAAGAACCCTTGAGCTGTTTGACCTTGTAAAGACCGCCCTTAGATCCAGGCCGGATTACATCATTATCGGAGAGGTGAGGGGAAAGGAGGGATCGGCAGCCTTCCAGGCACTCCAGACAGGACATGCGGTGCTCACCACCTTCCACGCCTCCTCCATCACCAAGATGATCCAGAGGTTTACCGGTGATCCGATCAACGTTCCCATCAGGTTCATGGATAACCTTAACATCGCCCTATTCCAGGAGATCATCTACATGGAAGGAAGGATCATCCGTCGGTGCTCGAGCATTCAGGAGATAATCAAGTATTCCAAGGAGAGAGACGGAGTACTGACAAGGGAGATATTCACCTGGGACCCTGCACAGGACAGGCATTATTTCACAGGAAGGTACAACAGCTACATCCTGGAGGACAAGGTGGCATCGAAGATGGGGATCGGAGACCCCAGGAAGATCTATCGCGAGCTTGACAGAAGGGCTGACATCATCAGACGGATGACCGAGCTGGGCTATCTCGACTATGATTCTATGAACAACACCATGAGGGCATACTTCGAGAGGGGCTTCGCCGGGATGCCGGATGAGGTTCTTGGTTGATGAACAAAGCCGATTTGGTGAGTCCCGATATTTCTGAACAAAGCCGATTAGACATCTTTATATATAATGATTGGAATACGGCACAAAAAGGAGGATTTGCCGTGCGGATACGTTTTATCATCTTTGGGATCGTCCTGATCATTATTGCCATTGTGCTCCTAAGCATCATAGTAGCCTTTCTAAACCCTCCCGTGGAGGACACCGAAACCATTGAGGGAGGAGGCAGCTATTCCGCCCACCTGTCCCTGATGGGGGATGACATTATCGAGGGGGACTTCAAGATCAAACAAGGCACTGTCAACTTCTTTATCTGCGATGAGAAGAACTACAAGGAGTACCGCGAATCCAAGAGCTATAAAGGTATAGAAACTCATGAGCTTATGGAAAGTGTCTCTAACGGGTCCTACAAATTCACAATCCCTGAAGAGGGTGCCTGGTATGAAACAGAGAAATGGTATGTGGTCTTTGACTGCTCGGACAGCTCGGCAGGAGAAACTGTTATTGATAGCAACATAGAATACGAGCCCTATAGAACCCTTCAGTACTATGTTAAAATTATCCTGATAGTGATTGGCGCTATAGCAATCCTCAGGGGCATAATGCCCAGGAAAAGGAGAAAATGGCGCGAGGAAAAAGCGTCGAAAGAGCCTGAAAAACCGAAAGAGAAAGCAAAGCCCGAAGAGCCAAAGGAGATAACAAAGCCCGATAAACCTGAGGGGCCTCCTCTCTAATAATTTTATCTCCTTCCTGGGACAACGCGATCCGGTGAATCGATGGATAGGGAAACGTCATCTCCATTTCTTTTCCGTATTTCTTGCACAATATACATTTATTATGGCAATAGATAAACGCATGGTGCCTGGGATGCATCCCAAAAATGGATTTTGGCGAATTTCCATTTTTTTCGCATCGGCCAATGATGGCATATGAGACTCCCTCATTTTACAGGCACCGCTTTTCTCTTATCGTAGATTATCATGGCTCTGCATTCTCATCCGAGGTCTTTTTTGTATACTGAAAAAGAAATTGTTTTGTATACTAAAAAAGAAATTGAAACCTAATCCCAAAACAATCGTCTTCCTTTCTCCGTAAGCCCCACAGCCTTGTTCCTTCCCCTTATTTCCTCGGTCACAAAACCCTTGAAACAAAGGATGGTTATTCTCTTTCGTACGGTTGGTCTGCTTATTTTCAGCTCTTTGCCGATGCGCACATACGAGGGCTTTATTGCAATCGTGTTTTGCCTGTAGATGAACTTGAGAATATCGAACAGCTCGTCCGACAATACCTTTGCATGGATGGGCTCGACCTTATTGCCTTCTTTCTCCAATAGTGCGATTTCCTTGCTATCCAATGTGGAAGGATCGATGGATAGGATGACAATGGGGCCATTGAGATAGGTAATCTCTTTCAAGTGTTGTACGAATGATAAGGCCTTCTTGAAGCCCGATTTGAAGATGAGATAATCAAGCCTATCGAGGAGCACGACAGTTTTCCGGGGAAGAGCATCTATTCTCTTCTCCAATTCCTTAAGATAGGGTTTGATTGCACTTCCCTTTCCTTTCTCTGCAAGCCACAAAAACCTTAACTCACCCTCGATACTCCCTAAAAACTCTTCCTCCGGTGTCCTCGAAATAATGATTCCCTTGTATCCGATGTTGAGGAGGTCCTGAAGGGCTTCAAGGGCCAGGGTCGGGGTTGGTTCCTTTACCAGATAGAGTTTTCCTTCCTTCAATTTGAACTTCATCAGACGGCTTTTCATCTCCTCCTCTGCCTTCTTGCGCTCTGTTATGTCCCTGGTTATGCCTACGAACCCTATCGGTTCGCCATCCACGTCCTTCATAATGGATACACTCATCTCGACAGGAATCCTGCTGCCGTCCTTGGTGACAACATGATACTCTCGATCTTTGATATATCCCTTTTTCATCACTTCTTTCATGGCTGCAAACGCCTTTTTTCGGTCTTCTAAAGCAATAAGTTCAAAGGAACTTTTCCCGATCAAGTCCTCTTTCTCATCCGTGCCATACATCTTCAGGGTTGCATCGTTTATCTCTATGATTTTCCCTTTAAGGTCAGAGACTACGATGCTCTCTGTGGACATCCTGACCGCGTTGGACAAACGGATCAATTTCTCCTCTATTTCCTTGTGCTCGGTGACATCACTTGCGATCCCAACAAGCCCGATTATATTTCCTTTATCATCAAATTGTGGGACTTTTATAGCCTGGAACCAGAATCCTTTTCCATCGCCGCTTGTCATGTGCTTGGTGATTTCTATGGGTTTGCCTGTCTTGAATACAAATTGGTCATCTTCAATATTTTTTTTGGCTTCTTCCTGGTTTGGCATCAATTCGTAATCATTCTTTCCAATAACTTCCTCACGAGACAATCCAAAAGCCTCTAAGGCCTTGGCGTTGGCGATGACATAACGGCCTTTTAGGTCCTTATAAAAGATAGCATGATGCGCGCTTTCAACCATTAATTGATAATTTTTAAGTGTCTCCTCCGCCTGCTTGCGCTCGGTGATGTCGTTCATGAGAAGAACGGCACCGGCAAATTTGCCATTCTCGAGAATGGGCACGCCCTTAACTGAAAGATAGGTCCTTTTGCCATAGATGGATGTGAATAGTCCCTCCCAAGACATCTCCTTACCTGTCGATAAGTCGTTAAGCGTAGGTACTACTCCCGCCTCCCATATAGGGGGAATTTTCCTTATATCCAAACCCATCGCTTTCGATTCTTCCCCAGGAGGAACTCCAATAATCCCCTTCATCTCCGGGTTTTCATATTTGATCCTCATTTCCTTATCCAGTTTTATTATACCTGCCGGGGAATGCTCTAAGATGTCTTGATTGAACTCAAAAAGGGATTTGTATAACTTCTCTGATTCTTTCGGCACTCCCAAACCCTCTCTCTCGTGCCCTGTCCTTTTCTCATCAGTTTTTTGCATATCTTCCCCTAACTCCTATCAACTTCCTGGGTCGTTTCCTCTATATCTGACCCCTCTTCTTTCATCGGAATCTCACCCGTTTCAGGCTGCTCGGGAATCCCGGCTTCATCTTTCTCAGGTTCTTCTTTTGTTTCAGGTTTCTTTTCCTCTGCTTTCTCCTCAATCCCTTTTTCCTCCTCAACTTCTTCCTCCACAGGTTTTTCTGCCTTTTCCTGTTCTTCTTCCTCGGGCTCCTCCCTAATTTCGGGTCCCTTCTCCTCAGGGAGGAACTCGGGCCGGTCTTTCTTCTCTCCTTTTCTCCCCCCAACCGGCACGATCCCCAGCTTCACCAGCACGAGCAGCACCAATACAAGCAGTACGACCACTGCAGCAATGACTCCTGTGTTTATCCCCCCATTGCCTTCTGGCTCTTCAGTGGTTCCTTTTTTATAGACTATTTCTTTTGATTTCTCGGCGGATTCTCCGGTTTCCAATGTGACATTCACGGTAATCGTGTGGGCACCCTCGGTGAGACCAATGGGGAGGGAGTGGAGGGCGGAATAACGAATGCCGTCCAGCTCGGCTGTTGTGATCTCGGTTCCATCAATAAATATCTTCACACTCTGGATCGCGGCTGTCGGATCGACAGTGACCGTGCCGGAAACCGTAAGTACTGCGCCCGGCGCGATCTCATCCGTGATATCGTCGATGGTTATTGTGATCATGTGTTCCACCGGTTCCGGTAGGTATGTAATAGTGATGTTCTCCGCCGTGGATTCCCCGGATACCAGGAAGACCTTTACCATTATGGTGTGATCTTTCTCGGTCAGATCGACAGGCAGTGTGATATTTGCAGAGAAACGGGTTTCATTGAACGTGGTATTCGCCACATGCACGCCGTCAAGGAAGACACGCACTTCCGTCATCTCTCCCCCCGCATCCACCGGATCCACAGTGATATTCCCGGAAACCGTGAGCGTAGCACCCGGTTCGACTGCCCCTTCAATTGGATCGATGGTAATGACGATCGTGTGAATGACCGGTTCCGGTTCACAGGTGAATGTCACATTCTCCCACGCGATCTCGCCGGTCTCCAGACGCACTTCAACACCGACGGTATGATTCCCCTCGGAGAGATCGCCCGGCAGGAGAACGCTGCCATTGAACGCGAGACCGGCAAATGTGGCATTCCCGACGAACAGGTTGTCAAGATACAGCCTCACCGTCCCGATAGCCCCGTCCGGTTCGATGGACACATTCCCGTACAGCGCAAGCGCGGCACCCGGTGTAATTGTGATATTCTCCATAATGGGATCGACTGTTATGAAAACAGTGCGGACAATGGGTTCGATCTCGTAGACGATGGTGGCATTGGCAGTGGCGATTTCCCCGCTTTGCAGGAGCACTTCCACGGTAATCGTGTGGTTTCCTTCCGGCAGCGAGGCGGGGAGATTGATGGTTCCATTGTAGTCGTCGTCGGTGCATTGAGCACTGGTGA
>DAOVMN010000472.1 GCA_030630685.1 Thermoplasmata archaeon
AAGTGGGAAAGAAAAACGATGAAAATAAAGAGGAGGAGGCGAATAAATGAAACCCGAAACCAAAGAAGTTGAGAAAACGAGCAAAACAATCGAAATCGAGCCAAAGGAGTTCTGGGATGACATGCGATGGGGGAGGAAGCACTACCAGGAGCTCATCGAAAAATATCCGGATAAATGGGTCGCAATTGTCGGAAAAACTGTGATAGCAGTGGGCGATGGGATAAAACAGGTAAGAAGAGTTGCCCTGCAAAAAACAGAGAGAGAACATATTGTAACCCTGTTTGTTGAATGTGGTGACCATGTCTATTAGGGTAGAACTAAAATTCGAGAACCTCTCAGTCCCTAAATTAACGAACAAAGTGCCGGAGATTGGCAAATTCACCCGTCTTTTCTGCGGTATCAGATTCAAAACTAAGAATGGTTGGTATGATACACAGAATGCGATTGTAGATACCGGTGCACCCATGACATTAATACCACTTGATATGTGGAACGAAATCAATACCAGGATAGTTACGGATTATGAGATTTTTGGACTGAGTCACAGAAAGGAGTGCTTGATTTCCGTATTAGTGGGAAAGGTAACCGCACTAATTGTTGACGAGAAAGGAAATCACTCCGATGAACTTGATACCTTTGCATATTTAGCACTGACAAATAAGGTTCCCCTAATCATTGGTTTCAAGGGATTATTATCCAATTTCAAGGTCTGTTTCGACCAGGAGAAAGATAATGCGTTTATTGAGGTGAGGGCATGATGAACAACAAGAACCAGGAACTTTGGAAAATCATGACATTGTCAGTATTATTCATGCTGATAGCATCTATGGGCGCAGGCGCACTCTTCGCGGCTGCAAGCACGGAAGACACCGAAGGGAATGACGGAAAAGGAAACGAATGCGGCGGAACCCGCGGCAGCAGGGGCGACACCATCTATGTTGACGCCGAGAAAGGTGATGATGTAACCGGGAACGGCTCTTCCGACAAACCTTACAGGACAATCCAAAAGGGAGTGAACGAGTCCTCGGACGGGGACACGATCCGGGTTAACCCCGGAAACTACACGGAGAATGTGAATGTGAATAAAACGCTCACGATCAAATCCACTTCCGGAAATCCTGAAGACACCGTGGTAAGTGCGAACAATGCCGCTGCCAATGTCTTCGAAATATCTGTGGATTGGGTGAACATCAGCGGATTCAAGATAAATGGTGCAACAGATGAATCTGGTATTTATCTAAATGACCGGGAGCACTGCGGCATTTACAACAATATCATCGAGAACAACCGTTACGGCATCCGCTTTCACAGATCGTCTTACAACACGATATCCGATAACGATCTCAGTAACAACCAGTACGGCATCTACTTTTATTCCTCCGTCAACAACATGATCACCAACAATGAAGCCGAGAGCAATGAATGTAATGGTATCCGCCTGTCCTATTCATCCAATAATAACTATATCAGCAGCAACAAAATCGGGAATAGCCGCTGGGATGGCATTAACTCATATAAATCGGACGACAACATGATCATCAACAACCGGGTCATGAATTCCGGCGATAGTGGCATCTACCTGTCCCGTTCATCCGATAACATAATCACCTGTAATCTTTTCAAGAATAATGACGATTACGGCATCAAGTTGTTTAGTTCTTCCAACAACAACATTTACTTCAATACCCTCAGCCATAACTCCCGGGGCAATGTTTATTCATCCGGCTCCACAAACACCTGGCGCTCACCCACCGAAATCTGCTACATCTATCAATCCACACATAAAAGCTACATGGGCAACTACTACAGTGACTACGAGGGAAGTGATGAAGATAAGGATGGAATTGGTGATACTCCTTATGATCTACCCGGTAATGAGCCGGATG